>DATAOG010000163.1:0-4032 GCA_036265855.1 Geminicoccaceae bacterium
GTGGGCGTCGTGACGGGCCTGATCCTGCAGGCCCAGCAGCACTGGGCGCTCGCCATCCTCGGCGGGCTCGTCGCCGGCGTGATTGCCGGGGGAGTGAACGGCTTCCTGGTCGCCTACGTCCGCCTGCCGTCCTTCGTGGTCACGCTCGGGATGCTGTCGGTCGCCCGCTCGCTCGCGATCGTCCTGTCGCAGAACAAGATGATCTACGAGTTCGGGCCGAGCGGCGACCTGTTCAACGACATCGGCGGCGGCCAGATGCTCGGGATCGCGCACCCGGTCTGGATGCTGATCTTCCTCGCGCTGCTGTTCGGCTTCGTGTTCCGGCTGACCACCTGGGGCCGCTATCTCTACGCGATCGGCGGCAACGAGAATGCGGCCAGGCTGACCGGCGTGCCGGTCGATCGGATCAAGCTGCAGGCCTACATCGTCTCCGGCCTGACCGCGGCGATCGCCTCGGTCATGCTGACCGGCTGGCAGGGCTCGGCGCTCAACAACATGGGCATCGGCTGGGAATTGCGGGTGATCGCGGCGACCGTGATCGGCGGCGCGAGCCTTCTGGGCGGCGAGGGCGGCGCCTACGGCGCGGTGATCGGGGCGGCGCTGATCGAGGTGATCCGCAACAGCCTCTTGATGGCCGGCGTCGATGCCAACTGGCAGGGCACCTTCGTCGGCCTGTTCATCATCTTCGCGGTGTTGCTGCAACGGTTCCGTGGACGACGGGGGGACTGAGGCGGTCTCGGTCCGATTTGTGACGACCTAAGGGGGGTCAGGAATCGATGAAGAAGCTTCTGATGTGTGCAGCGGCCGGCGTCGCGCTCGCGGCTCTGGCGACCCCGAGCAGTCGGGCGGCCGACAGTCTCACCTTCGCGCTGGTGCCCAAAAACCTCAACAACCCGTTCTTCGATCAGGCCCGTGACGGCTGCATGAAGGCCCAGGCGGAATCCAACGGCAAGATCACCTGCCAGTACATCGGCCCGCCCGAGCACGGCGGCGGCGAGGAGGAGATCCAGATCGTCAGCGACCTGGTCGCCAAGCACGTCGCCGGCATCTCGGTGTCACCCTCGAATGCCGCCGCCATGGCCGTGCCGCTGAAGAAAGCCAAGGAGGCGGGGATCCCGGTCATCACCTTCGACAGTGACCTTCTGCCCAAGGACCAGAAGCTGCGTCTCGCCTACGTCGGCACCCACAACTACGACATCGGTGTCAATCTCGCCAAGATCGTGCAGAAGATCAAACCCAAGGGCGGCACGATCTGCATCCAGTCCGGCGGCGCCGCGGCCGCCAACCACAACGAGCGCATGCAGGGCATCCGCGACACGCTCTCCGGCAAGAAGAGCAAGGAGTCGCCGGGGGTGAAGCTGACCGGCCAGAACGGCTGGAAGGAGGTCGACGGCTGCCCGCTCTACACCAACGACGACTTCGTGCTCGCGGTGCAGCAGATGGAGGACATCCTCGGCAAGTATCCCAACCTCGATGCCTTCGTGCCGACCGGCGGGTTCCCGCAGTTCGTGCCCGAGGCCTACCGGCGCGTCGCCTCGAAGTACAAGGACAAGATCCAAAAGCACGAGCTGGCGTTGGTGGTCGCCGACACGCTGCCGGTCCAGCTCGACCTCCTGCGCGAAGGCCTCTCGCTCGGCCAGGTCGGGCAGCGGCCGTTCGAGATGGGCTACAAGTCCATGGAGATGCTGCTGGCCGCCCACAACGGCAAGAAGCTGAAGGACCCGACCTACACCGGCCTTGACGTCTGCACGCCGGAGAACGTCGACACCTGCACCAAGCCCAGCAGCTGAGCCTGCCGGAGCACAGGCGATCCGTCCTTGGGGCCCGCTTGGCCCCGGGGGCGGGTGGCCTCGCCGCGCCGGTCGGCGGACCTGTTGATCGATGATCGCTGAGCCCGAGGTCCTGCGGCTGCAGCATGGATCGTTCGAGCTCGAGCTCTGTCCCGGCGTCGGCGGCGCGATCACGGCGTTCCGGCATCGCGGCCGCGACCTGATGCGGCCGGCGGCGCCAGCGTTCTTCGCCGAACGCGATCCCTTCCTGGCGAGCAGCTTCGCGCTCGTGCCGTTCTCGAACCGGGTCGCCGACCGGCGGTTCGGATTTCAGGGCCAAGTCTATGAGCTGCCGGAGAACTTCCCGTCCGAGCCGCACGCGATCCACGGTCAGGGCTGGGAGCACGCCTGGACGGTCGGCGCCGCGGACGCGCGCCGCGCGGTCCTGGAGTTCGAGCATCGGATCGCCGGCACGCCGCTCGACTATCGGGCCCGCCAGACCCTGACGCTCGGCGAGCGCGGGCTCGACGTCACGCTCGAGCTCACCAATGCGGGCGCCGGCCCGATGCCCGCGGGCCTGGGCCTCCACCCCTACTTCGTGCGCACGCCCGGCGTCACGCTCAGAGCCCGGCTGGGTCGGGTCTGGCTGATGGACGAGCGCACGCTTCCGACCGAGCCGGCCTCGCTGCCGGCCGGGTGGGACTTCGCCGGCGCGCCGCGGCTCGCGGATCTGGCGATGGACCACTGCTTTGCCGGCTGGGACGGCCGGGCCGAGCTCCACTGGCCCGAGAGCGGCATCACGCTCGAGCTCGAGGCCGATCCTCTGTTCGGGCATCTGGTCGTCTACATTCCGCCGGGCCGAGAGCTGTTCTGCGTCGAGCCGGTCTCGCACGTCAACGACGGCTTCAACCTCGCCGAGCGCGGGGTGCCAGAGACCGGCGTGCGGGTGCTCGCGCCGGGCGCGACGCTCCGTGGCCGGGTCGGTTTCTACGTCAGCTGACGGCGCGGGCAGGCTTCGCGGCTTGCTTCGGATTGGCTGATGAGATGACGCTGTGAACGCCGCAGCCGAGCGACCCGTCCTGGTGGTCGGCGCCGGACCGACCGGCCTTGCCGCTGCGCTCGAGCTGGCCCGGCAGGGCCGGCCAGTCCGGATCATCGACCGGAACTCCGGCCGCTCGGAGCAGTCCAGGGCGATCGGCGTCAACGCACGCACGCTCGAGCTGCTCGAGCCCTCGGGCCTGACCGAGCGGCTGCTCGCGACCGGTCTGCGGGTGCGCCGGCTCAATTTCCGCAATGCCGAGCGCCTGCTCGCGACCATCGAGCTTACCCGGGTCCACCACCGCTACGACTTCATGCTGACCCTGCTCCAGGCCGAGACCGAGCGGCTGCTCGAGCGGCGGCTGGCAGAGTACGGCCGCAGCGTCGAATGGGGCAGCGAGTTCAAGGGCCTGGAGCAGTCTTCGGATGGGGTCCGCGCGCACCTGCTCGCGGGCGGCGCCGAGCGGACCGTCGAGACCGACTATCTGATCGGCGCCGATGGCGCCCACAGCAGCGTCCGGCACGCGCTCGGCGCCGCGTTCCTGGGCGAGACCGATCCGTCCGAATGGTGGCTCGCAGACGTGCGCATGCGCTGGCCCTTCGGCGAGGCCGAGGTCGACGTGTTCGCCCGGCCGGCCGCGGTGCTCGCGGTGATCCCGATCGAGCCCGGGCTGTTCCGGCTGGTGTCGAACGGCCCCGACCCGCTGACGCTGCTGCCGCCTTCGTCGAGCATCGAGCAGGAGATCTGGCGCTCGGCCTTCCGGATCAGCTACCGGCAGGTCGAGAGCTATCAGCACGGGCGCGTGTTCCTGGCCGGCGATGCCGCTCACGTGCACTCCCCGGTCGGCGCGCGCGGCATGAACCTCGGCATCGAGGACGGCACGATCCTCGCCCGCAAGATGGCGCAGGGCGGGCTCGAGAGCTATTCGGCCGAGCGCCATCCGGTCGGGGCGCGGGTGATCCGCCAGACCCGGGCGCTGACCCGCCTGGTCACGGTCAGGAGCCCGGTTGCGCGCTGGCTGCGCGACCAGCTGTTCGCGTACGTCATCGGGCCGTTCGCGCCGGTGCAACGCGCGCTCGCCCGCGGGGCGATGGGCCTCGCTTGACGCCCGGCCCAAAGGCTGGATCATGGCGGCCAACGGCGAGGGTATGGCGCGATGCGGGGCAGGAGGCTGCGTAGCTCGGTGGCAGACGGGATTGGCGCGCCGGGTCTGATTGCCCTGGT
>DATAOG010000164.1:0-2763 GCA_036265855.1 Geminicoccaceae bacterium
CGGTTGGCGGCCTCGGTCAGGATCTCGGCCTGGTCGCGGATGCAGTAGTCGAACGCCCGGCCGAGCGCCTTTTCCGCCTGCCGGCGCTTGACGCCGGCGCCCCAGCCGAAGCCCTTCTGCAGCCGGTTGAGGACCAGGTGAACCGGCAGGCTGTAGAGACCGGTCTCCTCGATCACGTCGAGCAGCCGGCGCAGCTGGCGGACCGCCGGAACGTTGAGCTGGGTGACCAGATAGACCAGGTCCGAGTGATGGAGCACGGTCTCGGTCCACTGGGTCAGCGCGATCGGGAGGTCGACGACCACGTAGTCGAACTGGGCCCTGGCGAGCTCGAGCAGCTTTTCGATCAGATCGGGCCGGAGCGCCTCGAGCGGCATCGGCGCGCTCGGCGAGGTCAGCACCCGGAGCCCGCTCCGATGCTCGACCAGGCTGCTCGAGAACAGCGCGGCATCCAGCCGCTCCGGCGCCCGCACGATGTCGAGCAGGCCCGCCGTCTGGGCGAGGTCGAGCTGCAGCGCGACGGTCCCGAAGTGCAGGTCGAGGTCGAGCAGACAGACGCTCAAGCGGCTGCGCCCGTGCGGGCGCGCCAGAGCATGCGCGACGTTGACCGCAAGCGTCGTGGCGCCGGCGCCGCCGCTCGCCCGCGAGAAGGTCAGGACCCGGCCGCGCGGCGCCTCGCCGTTCGGCTGCCGGCGCGGCTGCGGCCGGACGTTCTGCAACGCCTCGAGAACGTCCCGCCGGTCGAGCGGCTGCGGCAGGAAATCGGTGATGCCATGGCGAAGCAGGCGCCGCATGCTCGCCCCGCTGAGATCGCCCGCGGTCGCCAGCACCGGCACGCCCGCGGCGGCGGCTTCGGCCGTGAGCCGGCCGAGCGCCTCCAGCTCGGCGGCGTCCTCGACATCGATCTCGACCAGCAGGGCGCCGGCCGTCCGGGCGGCGCGCAGCAACCCGGCGCCCTGCGACTTCAGATCGCCGCGCCGAAGGTCGAGGGTCCAGCCGCTCCGGCCGCCGATCGCGTCGGCCAGCGCCTGCTGCAGCTCGAGCGAGCGCACCACACCCAGCACCTGAAGCGCATTTTCAGTCGTCATGGACGAACCCCGATCCGCAAGAGAGTGCCAAGATCCGCGCCGGCCGCGGCGATCGCTCAGGTCCCGACCCCGGCGCTGCTCAGATCCTCGCCGGTCAGCGTCGCGCTGATGTCCGGCAGGACCAGCAGCGAGTTGCCGGCGCCGGCCAGACCGCTCAGGAACCCGATGAACATGCCGAACGGCACGCCGCTCAGAGTTACGGTCACTGACGGTACGAACGGTCCTCCGGCATACCCCAGACCAACGTAGTTGTAGGTCACGGTAAGATTACCATCACTGATAGCTTGGCCAAATATCCGCCGCATTTCCGACATGATATTCTGAAATGCAGCAGAATTACAACCGGCCCCGCCGGCGCTACATATCCAAGTACTTTGGTTATCGAAGTCGCAGGGATGGCTGGCGGCGGCGCAGGCGAGCCCGAACAGGGCGCCGGCGCGCTTGGCATTGCGCGCCGGCAGGCCGGTCGCGGCGACGTCGCGGACGATCGCGAGCCGGGCGCCGAGCTGGGTCGCCTTCTCGGCGGTCTTCCACCAGAAGAACGCGCTCCCGACCTCGATCGCGAGGAAGAACAGGATCAGGAAGACCGGGAACACGACCACGAACTCGACGGTCGCCGCTCCCCGCTCGCAGGACTTCAGGCCGCGCCAGGTCATGGTTCGCCTCAATCGCCGATGTAGCGGGCCTGGTCGGTCGCGACGATCGTGATCGTCGGGTCCTGGCCGATCCAGGCCAGCAGCGGGAACGAGACCGGGACCGCCGCCTGCATCGTGATCCGCTCGAAAGGCCCGCGGTACTGCGGCGGCCCGCCGACCTCCTCGGGCGCGGCCACGGTCACGGTCGCGATGTCGGTCCAGAAGCTGTGGGCGGGCGGGGCCGCGCTGTCCGGCTGCCCGGTCATCGCGAGGTAGCGCGCCCGCAGCGCGAACTGGTCGAACTCGGCGGCCGGCGCCCGGCTCAGGAAGCGTACGCCGTCGCGCACGCCCTTGGTCACGATCTGATGGTACCAGAAGGCGCGGCCGAACTCGGCGATCAGGATCAGCATCGCGAGGATCAGCGGCAGCGCGATCACGAACTCGACCACGAGGCTGCCCCGTTCCTGGCGGAGCAGGCGCGCGAGCGGCCCTGGCAAGCAGCGGCGCATGGGTGCCCTCACCGGTAGAGCTGCGGGAAGTCGTGGAGCACGCCGTCCTCGCCGCCCGGCTCGAGCACGCCCAGCATCTCGGCGTAGATCTCGTGCTGCGGCCCGTCCGCGACCGGCTCGGTCATGAACATCCTCGCGAACGCGATCACCGGCACGTTGTCGCGGTTGCCGTGGATCGCCTGCTCGACGCAGTTGATCACCGCGACCACCAGCACGCGGCGATCGCGCACCGGATTGTCGTAGCCGGCGGGCGCGCAGGTGGGCCCGCCGTGCTCGCCGTTGGCGCGCGTGCTGTTCGGGATCTGGTTGTGGTCGATCTCGTAGCGGTAGAGGTCGTAGCGCGTCGCCCCCATCAGCTCGCCGGGCAGCGTTGCGCCGCGGTGGTTGGTGGCCCAATAGCTGCTGAGCGCCGCGGTGGTGACGCCGTTGCCGAACCGCCCGCTGTCGCAGGTGCCGCTCGCGAAGCAGCCGTCGCGCGGCAGCCGCACCGTGTCGGGGGCGGTCGTGAACTTGTTCATCGCGCACTGGTTGTTC
>DATAOG010000165.1:0-3165 GCA_036265855.1 Geminicoccaceae bacterium
GACCCTATGACGCAAGCGGAGCAGCTGATTCCGGCCGCTATAACCGCCCGGGCGATGCTGTCTGCGTCGCACCGCTGCCGGCGTTCACAGGCTTGGCACGCCCGGAGATACGCCCGTGAGCTTTTGGAGAACCGCGCCGACGCAGTCTGTCGGTTCGGATATCTTCCTGAAGATGACGGCGCTGTGCGTGGTCGACCATGACGGCCAGTGCTCGACGAGAGCAAAGCGCCGAGCGAGCCCGAGGCGCTGGCCGATTGGCTGAGCGCGCACGCTCCCGAGGTCTGCCGGATCGGGATGGAGACCGGCGCGCTCTCGGTTTGGCTCTGGAACGAGCTCGAGTAGCGTGGCCTACCGGTCCAGGTGATGCCACGCAAGCCGGCCTGGCACTGCAGGCGAGCAAGACCGATCGCAACGACGTATCGGGAACGCCCGTGGGGCGCGGTCACATTGGCAGCCGCTGGCGCATCGCGGCTCAGGAGCGCTCGCGGGGCGCGGTCACGCGCTGGCAGTGGGCAGCCGGGCCGCCGCCGCGTCGCGGTGTCGCAAGCGCGTGCGTCGCGCGTCGGGCGATCTCAGCCGGCGGCAGCCGCGACCGGGGCGCCGCGGGCGAAGCCCGTCGCCAGCTGATGGATGCGCGTGATCATGGCGTGCAGGCCGTTGGCCCGCGTCGGGCTGAGGTGGGCGCCGAGCCCGATCTTCTCGAACACTTCGGGAGGATTGGCCAGGATCTCCTGCGGCGCCCGGTTGCCGTAGAGCCGGAGCAGCAGCGCGATCAGGCCCTTGACGATGAAGGCGTCGGAATCTGCCCGGATCCGCATCCGCCCGCTCGCGGGCTCGAGTTCGGCCACCATCCAGACCTGCGACTGGCAGCCCCTGACCTTGTTGGCGTCGACGTAATCGGCGGCCGGCAGCGGCTCGAGCTTGCGGCCGAGATCGAGGACGTATTCGATCTTCTCGCGCCAGTCGTCGAACAGCTCGAAGTCGTCCGCGATCAGCGCCTGCTCGTCGGCGATCGTCGCCGCCTGCTCGATCATGCTCCGGTCGGCTCTCTTGCCCAGGCTGCTCGATGATATGCTGCCCCGATGATATGGCCGCGGCCGGGCCGAGATCAACGCCCGGGGGCGGCGCGGCCCATAGCCCGATTCGAATACCGGCGCGAGGCTGTTCTGGCGGCGTCAGGCGGCGAGCGCGCCGCTCCGGTTGGCCGCGACCTCGAGCATCGCCTGGCGCAGCTTCTCGAACGCGCGCGCCTCGATCTGGCGGACGCGCTCGCGCGACACGCCGTAGATCTGGCTCAGATCCTCGAGCGTCTTGGGCTCGTCCTTCAGCCGCCGCTCGGCCAGGATATGGCGCTCGCGCTCGTTCAGGACCTGGAGCCCCTCGGCGAGCAGGCCGCGCCGCCAGGCGAGCTCGCTCGCCTCGGCGAGCATCGTCTCCTGGTCGTCATCGTCGGCGACCAGCGTGTCCTGCCATTCCCGGTCGCCGTCGGCGGACACCGGCGCGGCCAGCGAATGGTCGCTCGCCGCGAGCCGCCGGTTCATCTGCACGACGTCGTCCTCGGTCACGCCCAGTTCCTCGGCGATCTTGACCACCGCCGCCGGCGGCAGGTCGCCTTCGCCGATCTGGCCGAGCTGGCTCTTCAGCCGGCGCAGGTTGAAGAACAGCTTCTTCTGCGCCGCGGTCGTGCCCATCTTGACCAGCGAGCGGTTGTGCAGCACGAACTCCTGGATCGCCGCGCGGATCCACCACATCGCATAGGTGGCGAACCGGAAGCCGCGCTCCGGATCGAACTTGGCGAGCGCCTGCACCAGGCCGACGTTGCCCTCGGCGATCAGGTCGTTGAACGGCAGGCCGTAGCCCCGGAAGCCGCGCGCGATCTTGACCACGAGCCGCAGGTGGCTGCCGATCAGCGCGCGGGCGGCCGCCTCGTCCTGATGATCGCGCCAGCGCTCGGCGAGCGCGCGCTCGGCCTCGACGTCGAGCAGCGGGTAGCTCGCCACCTCCTTCAGGTAGCGTTCGAGATCGGTGCCCGGATAGGCGCTAAGCAGATTGGAGTTCATGGGTCCTGCTGGTTGTCCAAAAAACTTCCGCCAGGTCCCGACAGCGCGCGCAGCCCGGGCCGAGCGCCCCTGTCGGCGTTTCGGCCCGCCTTCAAGTCCACTGGATTGCTTCGCTTTTGCTGGGGACGTACCTGATATGGGGTGCCGGCGCGATTGCGCAAGAGCCGGCCACGCGCTTTTTCAACCTTTCGCGGCATCGCAGCGGAGCCCGATCGACCGCCGGAATCGGATCCCGGCGCCCGCCGGCCGCAGCGCCGCCGGCGCGCCGATCAGCGCCGCTCCTCGCGCTCGGCGCGCACGCCGATCTCGTCCAGGTGCGCCAGCAGACTGGCCGGATCGTCGTAGACCCGATACGCGCCCGCGCGCTCGAGCTCGTCGGTGCCGTAGCCGCCCGAGAGCAGCCCGATCCCGAGCGTCCGGGCTCGCCGCGCGGCGAGCATGTCCCAGACGCTGTCGCCGACCACGACCGCCTGCTCGACCGCGCACCCGAGCTGCCGGACCGCCTCCAGGAACAGGTCCGGATCGGGCTTGGCGTGCGGCACCAGATCGCGGGTCACGACCGGCACGCCCTCGGGCACGTCGAGCTTGGCGATCGCCGGCCCGGCGCTCTCGAGCCGGCCGCTGGTCGCGATCGCCCACGCACAGCCCAGTTCGGAGAGCCGCGCCAGGAGTCGCCGCGCCCCGGGCAGGGGCCGGACCTCGCCGATCCGCGCCCGGTACGCCGCCGTGTGCCGCTCCTGCAGCCGCGCGAGCAGCGCGTCCTCGAGCTCGCGCCCGGTCTCGCGCAACAGCGCCCGCGTGAACAGCCCGCCGCTCATCCCGATCCGCCGGTGGATCCGCCAGACCGAGAGCTCGATCCCTTCCTCCTGCAGCGCCTCGTGCCAGGCCAGCACGTGCTGGTAGACGCTGTCGACCAGCGTGCCGTCGAGGTCGAAGATCATCGCCGGCGCGCTCATGTTTTTTCCCACTCATCCCGCGAGCCTGCCCCGCATCAAAGCGCCATTCGGCCGCCATCTCAAGGACCGCGCGCGGTCGCGCCGGCCGAGAGCTGAGCATGCTCCGCGGCTCGCCAAGGACGGGCTTACGCTGGTCGAAGCCATGACCT
>DATAOG010000166.1:0-6295 GCA_036265855.1 Geminicoccaceae bacterium
TCCTGCACATCCTGCGGATCGAAGCCGGCCACGCGGACGCAGCCGTTGAGCTCGGCAAAGCGTGCGGCGTTCCAGAGCTTGGTCGCAAAATTGCGGTAGCCCTCGACCCGGCTGGTCGCGAGCTTGATGTCGCGGCCCTGCGCGGCCATCGCGGCCAGCGTGAAGCGCAGGGCGTCGGCGCCGAAGCGATCGATCAGCTCCAGGGGATCCATCACATTCCCCTTGGATTTCGACATCTTCTGGCCGCGCTCGTCGCGCACGAGGCCGTGGATATAGACGGTGCGAAACGGCACCTCGCCCATGAAATGGAGGCCCATCATCATCATCCGGGCGACCCAGAAGAAGATGATGTCGAAGCCCGTGACCAGCACGCTCGTGGGATAGAAGCGCTCGAGCTCGGGCGTGCGCTCGGGCCACCCCAGCGTCGAGAATGCCCAGAGCCCGGACGAGAACCAGGTGTCGAGCACGTCCTCGTCGCGGACGAGCTCCACATCGCGGCCGTAGTGCTGGCGCGCATCGGCCGCGGCGCCGGTCTCGTCCATGGCGACGAACGCACGGCCGTCGGGGCCGTACCAGGCCGGAATCTGGTGCCCCCACCAGAGCTGGCGCGAGATGCACCAGGGCTGGATGTTGCGCATCCACTCGAAATAGGTGTTGGCCCACTGCGGCGGCACGAAGCGGGTGCGCCCGTCATCAACCGCCCGGATCGCTTCTTCGGCCAGTGCCTTGGCATCTGCGTACCACTGCTCGCTCAGCATCGGCTCGACCGGGGTCTCCGAGCGCTGGCTGTAGGGCACGCTGTGCCGGATTTTTTCGACCTTCTCGATCAGGCCTTCGGTTTCCAGGTCGGCGAGCACGCGTTTTCTCGCCTCGAACCGGTCGAGGCCGCGGTAGCGCTCGGGGGCCTGGTCGTTGAGCCGGCCCTCAGCGTCCAGGATGCTGATCATCTCGAGGCCGTGCCGGCGGCCGACTTCGAAGTCGTTGAAGTCGTGGCCTGGCGTGATCTTGACCGCGCCCGAGCCCTTCGCGGGATCGGAGTAGGGATCGGCGATGATCGGCAGGCGCCGGCCAGCGAGCGGCAGGATCGCATGCCGGCCGATCAGCCCCTGGTAGCGCGGGTCCTCGGGATGGACCGCGACCGCGGTGTCGCCGAGCATCGTCTCGGGCCGCGTGGTCGCGACCGTGATGTGGTGGTCCTTCTGGCCCTCGATCGGATAGCGGATGTACCAGAGCTGCCCCTCGACCTCGGTCGCCTCGACCTCGAGGTCTGAGACCGCGGTCTGCAGCCGGCAGTCCCAGTTGACCAGGCGCTGGTCCTTGTAGATCAGGCCCTCGCGATAAAGGTCGACGAACTCCTTGCGGACCGCGATCGACAGGCCCTCATCCAGCGTGAAGCGCTCGCGCGACCAGTCGGCCGAGGCGCCGAGCCGGTGCAACTGCCGGCTGATCCGGCCGCCCGCCTCCTCCTTCCAGGCCCAGACCCGCTCGACGAAGGTCTTGCGCCCGATCTGCCGCCGACTCACCCCCTCCTGCTCGAGCTGGCGCTCGACCACCATCTGGGTCGCGATGCCGGCGTGGTCGGTGCCGGGCTGCCAGAGCACGGCGCGGCCGCGCATCCGCCAGTACCGGACCAGCGTGTCCTGGATCGTGTTGTCGAGCGCGTGGCCCATGTGCAGGCTGCCGGTCACGTTCGGCGGCGGCATGACGATGCAGTAGGGCTCGCGCTCGGGATCGGCGGACGGCCGGAAATAGCCGCCCGTCTCCCAAAGACGATCGTACTTGGCCTCGACCTCGGCCGGTCGATAGGTCTTGTCGAGCATCGTCGAGCGGCTTCCCCGCGGGGCGGTTCGCGTGCATACCGGCGCACGTGCGCCGGGCTCGGGCTATAAGGGAATTCGCAGGGCCGGGCAAGTTGAGGGGAGCCCGAGGTCAAAGCCCGAAGCGGGCCCAGAGCGCGCGCTCGGCGAGACTGTCGAGCACGTCGGCGGCGACCGCCCCGGCATCGAGCTGGCGGCCGCCGATGCCAAGGCGGCGCTGCCACCAAAAGCGGGCCGCGGTGATCTGCGGCAGCCGCACCTTGTCGCCGTAGCGCGCCCTGAGGATGCCGTGCAGGGTCCCGAGGCCGTCGATCAGACCGAGCGCCAGCGCGCCCTGTCCGGTCCAGATCTGGCCTTCGAACAGGTCGGCGTCGCTCGCCTCGAGGCGGCTGCCCCGGCGCTCGCGCACCTGGGCTTTGAAGCCGGCGTGGATCTCGTGCAGGATCGCTTGGAGGCGCGCCACGTCCTCCGGATCCTGGGGCCGGAACGGGTCGAGCAGCGCCTTCCTGGCGCCGGCGGTATGGACGCGGCGCTCGATCCCGAGCCGGGCGATCGCCTCGTCGAAGCCGAAGCCCGCGTGGATCACCCCGATGCTACCGACAATCGAGCGCGCATCGGCGAAAATCTCGTCGGCCGCGAGCGCCAGCCAGTAGCCGCCCGAGGCGCCGACGTCCTCGATGAACGCCAGCACCGGCAGCTGCTTGTCGGCCGCGAGCGCCCGGATTCGCTCGGCGATCAGCGCCGACTGGACGGGCGAGCCGCCCGGGCAGTTGATCACGAGGGCCACCGCCTTGGCGCCCCGGACCTTGAACGCCCGCTCGAGCGCGGAGTTCAGGCCGTGCAGGGACATCCCGGTGCCGCGCAGCGAGGGCCCGCCGATCACGCCGACCAGGCGGAGCACCGGCACGACCGGCGCGCGCGGGCGCAGCGGAAGCCGGGCGCGCCAGCGCGCGAGAAGCCCGTCAAACATCCGCACGGCCGCGCAGGAGCAGGGCCTCGGCCCGGCGAAGGATCGCCTCCGCGCCGGCCGTGAACCGGCCGTCGTCCTCGTGCAGGATCAGACCCGGCGCCAGGGTCAGCGGCCCGCGGCTGCCTTTGCGGCCCTGGACCAGGATACGCCCGGCGGGGCGATCGCCCCGTCCTGGCCAGAGCGGGAAGACCACGAGATCCCCGAGCCGGCCCGAGGTCGCGGCCAGCACGTCGGCGAGGCGATCGGCCCGTTGGATCAGGGTCAAGAGGCCGCCCGGCGCGAGCAGGCGCAGGCAAGCCCCGATCCAGCCGGCAAGGTCCAGGTCCTGCTCGAGACTCGCGAGCCGCCGCTCCGGCACTGGCGAGGCGGTCGCCGCCGGCGCCGCCAGGTAGGGCGGATTGGTCATCACGTGATCGAAGCGATTGCCCGCGAGCCCGGGCGGCGGCCGGCCGAGATCGGCCCGAACCATCTCGACCCGTCCGTCGAGGCCGTTCTGCGTCGTGTTGTCGCTTGCCAGCCGCCACAGCGCGGGCTGGATCTCCAGTCCCGTGATCCGGCAACCCGGCACTCGCGCGGCCAAGCAGAGGCTCGCGGCGCCGGTCGCGGCGCCGGCATCGAGCACGCTCTGCCCGGCCTCAGCCGGCACCGCGGCCGCGAGCAGCACCGGGTCGATCGCGACCCGGTAGCCGCGCGCCGGCTGCCGCAGCCGCACCCGGCCGCCGAGCAGATGGTCCTCGGTCAGCTCCGGGGCCGGCGCCTCAGGGACGGGGGAGCGCATCTTTCGCCTGGTCGAGCAGGCGCCTTGCCGCCTCGAGCTGGTGGTCCTCGACCATCAGCCGGCGCGGGATCGCCCCGATGCTGCCCTCGACGCCGCTGACGTGGTCGTCGAGCAGCAGGTACGGGATCGCCGCGCCCGCCAAAATCGCCTGCGCCCAGGAGAGATAGACCAGATCGTTACTGCGCAACAGTTCTCGCATCGCCGCATCATCCTATATTGACCGCGGTCCGAGAGCCAGTTTGCATTGGCTTTGGACCCCTGTTAGCAAGGTGCGAGACGCGCAGGGCGCGCCGCCCGGGAGGAATCGGCTTGACCGCCGTCGGTCCGCAACTGCAAGCATCGCCCGCGCCCGGCAGGCTCGAGCCCCTGCAGAGGCTGGTCGAGGCCGACATGGGCCGCGTCAACCAGCTGATCGTCGCCCGGCTCGACAGCCCGATCCGCCTGATCCCCGAGCTCGCCGGCCATCTGGTCGCGGCCGGGGGCAAGCGCGTGCGGCCGATGCTGACGCTGATCGCGGCCCAGCTCTGCGGCTATCGCGGCGAGCGCCATATCCGCCTGGCGGCGGCGGTTGAGTTCATCCACAGCGCGACGCTGCTGCACGACGACGTGGTTGACCAGAGCGAATTGCGTCGGGGCCTGGCGACCGCGAATGCGATCTGGGGCAATAAGGCGCCCGTGCTGGTCGGCGATTTCCTGTTCGCGCGCGCCTTCCAGCTGATGGTCGAGGACGGCTCGCTCGCGGTCCTGGCGGTCTTGGCCGACGCCTCGGCGGTGATCGCCGAGGGCGAGGTGGCGCAGCTGATGACCGCCAACGACACCGAGACCGACGAAGCGACCTATCTGCGGGTGGTGAGCGCGAAGACCGCGACCCTGTTCGCTGCCGCCGCCCAGATCGGGGCTCTGGTCGCCGAGCGCCCGGAGGCCGACGCGCGCGCGCTGCGCAGCTACGGCGAGAACCTCGGCATTGCCTTTCAGCTGACCGATGACGTCCTCGACTACAGCGCCCGCGAGGTGGTCTTGGGCAAAAGCGTTGGCGACGATTTCCGCGAGGGCAAGGTCACGCTGCCGATCGTGCTGGCGTTCGCTCGCGGCAGCGCCGAGGAGCGCAGGTTCTGGCGCCGAACGCTCGAGCAGGTCGAGCAGCGCGACGGCGACTTCGCGCACGCGATCGAGCTTCTGAACCGGCACGGGGCGCTAGCCGACAGCTTGGCGCGGGCGGCCGACTACAGCGCCGCCGCCCGGCGCGCGCTCGAAGGCTTCCCGCCGTCCGAGCCCAGGCAGGCGCTGCTCGATCTGGCCGAGTTCTGCATCGAGCGGGCCTACTGAGACCGCCGGCGCCGCGCCCCCGGTCCATTGCCCAGCCGTCCGCGGTTGGCTATATACAGGCCCGGCCCCGGTCGGAGTGTAGCTCAGCCTGGTAGAGCACCGTCTTCGGGAGGCGGGGGTCGCGTGTTCGAATCACGCCACTCCGACCAGATTCCCCGACCCAGCCAACAGCGATCGCGACGCCCTGCACGTGGGGGGCGGCAACTTGCCGCTGCTCGTGCGCTCGCCGGTTACTCTCAACGGCAAACAGAGGAGAATGGCGGGGCTTGATGCGGTCGGCCTCGATCTCGACGATCCGTGCCGGGAGGCCAACTGTGAACCACTTCACAACCGGCTTGGCGATCTTCTGCGAAAATTCCGCCCATACGAAACGAGAGGGGCGATGGCCAAAGTGGCGATCCGGGTGCTCGGCTGCGGCGACGCGTTCGGCAGTGGCGGCCGTCTGCAGACCAGCTTCTTCGTGACCGCCGGCCGCGAACGCTTCCTGATCGACTGTGGCGCCACGGCGCTGGTCGCGATGCGCCGGTTCGGGGTCGAGCCTGCGACCATCGACCGCGTGTTCCTCAGCCATCTTCACGGCGACCATTTCGGCGGCCTGCCTTTCCTTTTGCTCGAGGCGCAGCACGTCAGCCGACGCCGGCGACCGCTCACGATCCTCGGCCCGTCCGGGCTTCGCAAGCGGCTGTTCGCGGCCCAGGAGGCGCTGTTCCCGGGCTCTGGCCGGACCACCTGGCGCTTTCCGCTGGAGTTCGTCGAGCTGACGCCAGGCAGCACCGAGACCTCGGGCGGGATCGCAGTCACGGCCTATCAGGTCGAGCATCCGTCCGGGGCGGCCGCTTTCGCGCTCCGCTTTGCCTGCCAGGGCCGGCAGTTCGCGTTTTCCGGCGATACGGAGTGGACCGATCAGCTGATCGAGCTCGCCGACGGCAGCGATCTCTTGATCCTCGAATGCTACGCCGTGACGCGCACGGGCCGCTTTCATCTCGACCTCCAGACGCTGAACCGCCGCCGCCAGGATCTGCGCGCGAAACGGCTGCTCCTCACTCACCTGGGCCCGGCAATGCTCGAGCAACTGGACGGCATCGACTGGGAGACTGCCGAGGACGGCCTGTTGCTCGAACTCTAGAAGCATATTCCTATTGCGTGGAATCGGTGCCTGTGATTCGACAATAACGGTTGAGACTACCAGGATGTCGTCATGCCGGCACCGATTTCCATGGACCTGCGGCTGCGGATCGTACGTGCGGTCGAGCACGGCAGCTCGATCCGGGAAGCCGCGCGCCGGTTTGCGGTCAGCCCGTCGGCCGCGATCAAGCTCATGCAGCGGGTGCGGACGACGGGCAGCGCCGCCCCGCGCGCTACGGTGGGCACCGACGGCCGGTGCTCGAGCCCCACGTAGCCGAC
>DATAOG010000167.1:0-9044 GCA_036265855.1 Geminicoccaceae bacterium
CGGTCCGCCTCGGCCGCGCGCGCCTGGAGGGCGGGGTTGTCCGGGTCGATCGTGAGCGCGAAGCGCGCGTTCGCCTGGGTGTACTCGTGGGCGCAGTAGACCAGGGCATCGTCGGGCAGCCGGGCGAGCTTGGAGAGCGAGTCCCACATCTGCTCGAACTGACCCTCGATCACCCGGCCGCAGCCGAGCGAGAACAGCGTGTCGGCGCAGAACAGCGCCTCGGCGTCCCCGAACCAGTAGCTGATGTGGCCTAAGGTGTGGCCCGGCGTCTCGAGGATCTCCGCCTCCGCTTCACCGAGCCGGAACCGGTCGCCCTCGACCAGGCCAAGGTCGATGCCCGGAATTCGGGCGGCATCCTTCTTCGCCCCGACGATCCTGCAGCCGGTCGCCTGCTTCAGCTCGAGGTTGCCGCCGGTGTGGTCGCCGTGATGATGGGTAATCAGGATCCAGTCCAGCGTCCAGCCCTTGCGCTGCAGCCGCTCGAGTACCGGCGGCGCCACCCCCGGGTCGACGATGCCGGTGGCCCCGGCCCGCGGCTCGCGCACGAGATACACGTAGTTGTCGCTGAGGATCGGGATCTGTTCGATCTCAAGTTGAGCCATGGTCGCGTTCCTCCCACCATTTGCGCCCCGGTCGGTTCACAAACGCCGATCCAGGCCCTATCTGTGTAGGACACCCCGGGCTGTGTTGGTGGCGTTGCGCCACGCGGGCCCAAGCGGATCGCCCCGTCGGATCGCCGAGAGCATGCGCCCGGACATCCTCGACCTGCAAGCATTTTACGGCTCGCGCCAGGGGCAGCTCGTCCGCCGGCTGGTCGGGCGCGAAATCCGCTCGATCTGGCCGGACCTGACCGGCGCGCGCCTGCTCGGGATCGGTTATGCGGTGCCGTTTCTGGCGCCGCTCGGCGAGGCCGCGGAGCGGGTCTGCGTCGTGATGCCGCCGGCGCAGGGCGCGGTCCGCTGGCCGCCGGAGCGAGCCAATCAGGTCGTGCTGGCCGCCGATGACGAGCTGCCGCTCGCCGATCGAAGCATAGACCGGGTGCTCATGGTCCATTGCCTCGAGGCCGCCGAGCAGTGGCGGCGGCTGCTGCGCGAGATCTGGCGCGTGCTCGCCGACGGCGGCCAGGCGCTAATCGTGGTGCCGAACCGCCGCGGCCTCTGGTGCTTGAGCGACAGCACGCCGTTCGGCTACGGCCGGCCCTACAGCGCGGCCCAGCTCAAGCAGGCGCTCTGCGGCAACCTGTTCACGCCCAAGCGAGTGGGACACGCCCTGTTCGTGCCGCCAAACCGCTCGCGCCTGGTCCTGCGCACGGCCACGGTCTGGGAGCGGATCGGGCTGAGCTGGGCCAAGACCTTCGCCGGCGTGCTGCTGATGGCTGCTGAGAAGCAGATCTATGCGGTTCCGGCGGAGCCGGTGGTCAAGCGCGCCCGGGTGCCCGCCTATGTCCCGGTGCCGCGGCCGCTCGCGGCGGCCGAACGGACCGCAGGAACGGCCCCCGCGGCGGCCGGGCGTCGGCCGGCTCGGGTCGGCTGAGCACGAACAGCGCCTGCTCGCTGAACAGATTGTCGAGCCAGCGGCTGCTCGCCAGCCGGCTCGGCCGGCCATCGGCCGCCAGACAGCTGCGCTGCTCGATCCGCAGACCCAGTTCCGCGCACAGGCGCTCGAAATCCTCGAGCGTGCACGGGTGGATGTTGGCCGTGCTGTACCACGGGTCCGGCAGGCACCGGGCCATTGGCATCCGGCCGTGGCGCATCAAATACCAGCGCGCCCGCCAGTGCGCGTAGTTGGTGAACGAGACGATGCCGTAGCGGCCGATCCGCAGCATGTTCTCCAGCACCTGCCGGGGATGGCGCATCGCCTGGATCGTCTGCGACAGGATCACGTAGTCGAACGAGCCGTCCGGGTAGATCGCGAGATCGGTGTCGCCATCGCCCTGGACCACGGCCAGCCCCTGGCTGACGCACTCGTGCACGCCGGTCTGGCTGAGCTCGATGCCGCGGGCGTCGACCTGTTTGGTGCGGGCCAGATGGGCGAGCAGCGCCCCATCCGCACAGCCGACGTCGAGCACCCGGCTGTGCGGCTCGATCAACTCAGCTATCAGACGGAGATCCTGGCGCAAGCCATTGCGCAGGCTGCTGTTGATGGCCGTCGCCTGGCTCAGAGCCGCCGCCCGCTTCGGTCCGAGCGTCGCCATCTCAGCGCAGGCCGCACTGCGCCGCGGCACCATCGAGGAATCCGGAGAGCACCCGGTGGAACTCGGGCTCATCGAGCAGAAAGGCGTCGTGGCCGCGGTCGGTCTCGATTTCGCAGAACGAGACGTTCGCGGCGACCGCGGCGAGCGCGCGCACCAGCTCCCGGCTCTCGGCCGTCGGAAACAGCCAGTCGGAGCTGAACGAGATCACGCAGAAGCGGGTCGCGCAGCCGCGGAAGGCGTTCGCCAGGATCCCGTCATAGGACGCCGCCAGGTCGAAGTAGTCCATCGCCCGCGTGATGTAGAGGTAGGAGTTCGCATCGAAACGGTCGACGAAGGTGATGCCCTGGTGCCGGAGGTAACTCTCGACCTGAAAGTCGGCCTCGAAGCCGTAGCTGATCCCGGTCCGGTCCTGCAGCTGGCGGCCGAACTTGCGGTGCAGCGCCGCCTCGCTGAGATAGGTGATGTGGGCGGCCATGCGCGCGACCGACAGGCCGCGGGTCGGGCGCCTGCCGGTGCGGAGATAATTGCCGCCGTCCCAGTCGGGGTCGGCCATGATCGCCTGGCGACCGACCTCGTGAAAGGCGATGTTCTGGGCCGAATGGCGCGCCGCGCTCGCGATCGGCACGGCGCTGAAGACGCGCTCCGGGCAACGCGCGGCCCAGTCCAGTACCTGCATGCCGCCCATCGAGCCGCCGAGCACGCAGAACAGCCGCTCGATGCCGAGCTGGTCGAGCAGCCGAGCCTGGACCCGGACCATGTCGCCGATCGTGATCACCGGGAACGCGAGGCCATAGGGTCGGCCGGTCCTGGGATCGATCTCGACCGGCCCGGTCGTGCCCATGCACCCGCCGAGCACGTTCATGCAGATCACGAAGTAACGCTCGGTGTCGAGCGGCCGGCCGGGGCCGATCATCAGCTGCCACCAGCCGTCCTTGCCGGTGACCGGGTGCGGCTCGGCCGCGAACTGATCGCCGGTCAGGGCGTGGCAGACCAGAATGGCGTTGGTCCGGGCGGCGTTCAGGCGACCGTAGGTCTGATAGGCGACCGTGATCGGGCCGAGCGTGACCCCCGATTCGAGCCGCAACGGCTCGGTCGTCAGCTGGACGCGAAACCCGGGCAGGCGGCCCGTGTTCAGCTCAAGCGCCGATAGTAGCTGCACGATCGGTTCCGGTTCATCGACTGGAGTGCGAAACACATCCAGGGCCACTCATGACAGCATAGTTGGCGGGCGTGGGCCGGCAAAGTCAATGCGGCTTTACTTCCCAGCCGGCGGCGGACTAGTGTTCGCTCGGGAAACGGGCGCAAGTCTCGGCAAACCGATCGCGGCGGTGGCTCCTCCTCTGGACGACCTTCGGACCGAAGTCGACCGTATCGACCAGGCGATCCTCGATCTACTGATCGAGCGGACCGACGTGGTGCGCGAGATCGGCCGGATCAAGGGCGACCGCCTGAGCGGGCGGCTCGCGGCCCGGCCGGCGCGCGAGGCGGTGATCCTGCGCCGCCTCGTGGCGCGCGCAGGAGAGCGCTTCCCGCGCGCGGTGCTGGTACGGATGTGGCGCGAGCTGCTGGCGGCGACCACCCGTCTGCAGACGCCGATGTCGGTCTCGGTGTTCGGAGCGCAGCCGGGCGTCGCCACCTGGGATCTGGCGCGCGACCATTTCGGCTCGGTAACGCCGATGGTCCGGGTCGAGAGCGCGACCCAGGCGCTGCGCTCGGTCAGCGACGGCAGCGCCACGGTCGCGGTCCTGCCCATGCCGAACGACGACGAGGGCTGGTGGCTGGCGCTGGTCTCCGAGCAGCACGATCGCCTGCGTGCGTTCGCCCGCCTGCCGTTCGTGGCTCGCGCCGCCGGCGAGGTCGAGGAGGCGCAGGCCCTGGCCTTCGCCCGGCTCGAGCCGGAGCCGAGCGGCGACGACCTGTCCCTGGTCGCGATCGAGGCGCAATCGGGGGTCTCGCGCGGCCGGCTGCGGGACCTGCTGCTGGCCGCCGGGCTGAGCCCGGTCTGGATCGCCGCCTGGCACGATGGCGAGGCGCCGCATACGGTTCATCTGGTCGAGGTCGGCAGCTTCATCGAGCCGGGCGACGAGCGGGTCGCCGATGCCCTTGGCCCGGCGCGCGCCGAGGTCTTGCGGATCGTGCCGGTCGGCGGCTACCCTCGACCGCTGCCGCCAGCCTGAGCGCCGCGCCGGCCGCGGCGCAGCTACGCCAACCGTCAGCGCGGAATCCTGGAGATGGCAAGCCTCCGGCCACGCCCCGGCATCCTCGAGATCGAGCCTTACGTCGGCGGCCGGTCGGAGATTGCGGGCGCGTCGCGCGTGATCAAGCTCTCGGCCAACGAATCGGCGATCGGACCGAGCCCGAGCGCGATCGAGGCCTACCGCGCGGCGGCCACGAGCATCCACCGCTATCCCGACGGCGACGCCCCGGCGCTGCGCGCTGCGATCGGTCGGCGCTTTCAGCTGGACCCTGCCCGGATCCTGTGCGGCGCCGGCTCGGACGAGCTGATCCAGCTGCTGATGCGCGCCTATGCCGGCCCGGGCGACGAGGTGCTGTACAGCGCGCACGGCTTTTTGATGTATAAGCTCAACGCGCTGGGCGTGGGCGCAACGCCGGTCGCCGCCCCCGAGCGCCGGCTCACGGCCGACGTCGATGCGCTGCTCGCGCGTCTGACCAGCCGCACGCGGATGATCTTCATCGCCAACCCGAACAACCCGACCGGCAGCTATCTCTCGGCCGACGAGCTGCACCGCCTGCACGCCGGGCTGCCCGAGGACGTGCTGCTGGTGATCGATGCGGCTTACGCCGAGTACGTCCGGCGCAACGATTACAGCGCCGGGATGGAGGTGGTCGACGGCGCTGCCAACGTGGTCATGACCCGGACCTTCTCGAAGCTGTTCGGGCTCGCAGCGCTCCGCCTCGGCTGGCTGTACGCGCCGCCGCATGTGATCGATGTCCTGCATCGCCTGCGGGGGCCGTTCAACGTCGCGACGCCCGCTCAGGCCGCGGGCGTCGCCGCGCTCGAGGACCTGGATCATCAGGAGCGCTCGCGCGCCCACAACGACCAATGGCTGCCCAGGCTCACAGACGCGCTCTGCGGGCTCGGGCTCCAGGTCCACCCGAGCATCGCCAACTTCGTCCTGGTCGAGTTTGCGCCCGATGGTCAAAGCCGCGCGGCCGCCGCCAGCGACTGGCTCGAGCAGCGAGGAATCATCGCGCGGCCCATGGCCGCCTACGGGCTGCCGCAGTGCCTGCGGATCTCGATCGGGCTCGAGGCCGAAAACCGGGCGGTAGTCGAGGCCCTGCGCGAGTTCGTGACGTGATCGGCGCCGGCGAGCCGCGCCGCTTCGAGCGGGTCGCGCTGATCGGCATCGGTCTGATCAACGGCTCGCTCGCGCTCAATCTGCGCGCGACTGGCATCGGCGGCGAGATCGTGGCCTGCGCGCGCACCGAGGCGACCCTCGACAAGGCGAAGGCGCTGGGTCTTGCTGACCGCACCACCACCTCGCCGCTGGACGCGGTCGCCGGCTGCGATCTGGTCGTGATCGGCACGCCGCCCGGCGCCGCCGGGCCGGTCGCGGCGGCGATGGCGCCCGGTCTGGTACCGGGGGCGATCGTCAGCGACGTGAGCTCGCTCAAGGCCGAGGTGATCCGCGCGGTGGTCCCGCATCTGCCCGAGCCCGAGCGCTTCGTCGGCGCCCACCCGGTCGCCGGCACCGAGCACTCCGGCCCCGAGGCGGCCTTCCTCGCGCTGTTTCGCAACCGGCATTGCATCCTGACCCCGATCGAGGACACCGACCCCGGGGCAGTGCGCGCGGTCGCCGGCATCTGGCGGGCGGCCGGCTGCACGATCGAGACCATGACGCCCGAGCACCACGATCGGGTGCTCGCGATCACCTCGCACCTGCCGCATCTGATCGCCTATACGATCGTCGGCACGGTCGCCGATCTCGAGGACCATCTCAAGACCGAGGTGCTGCGCTACGCCGCCGGCGGCTTCACGGACTTCACCCGGATCGCGGCCTCGGACCCGGTGATGTGGCGGGACGTGTTCTTGCACAACCGCGAGGCGGTGCTCGAGATGCTCGGCCGCTTCACCGAGGATCTCGCGGCGCTGCAGCGGGCGATCCGCTGGGGCGAGGGCGACAAGCTGTTCGACCTGTTCACGCGCACCCGCGCGATCCGCCGCGGCGTGATCGCCGCCGGCCAGGCCTACGACCGCCAGGTGCTGCGTCAGGGGAGTTCCGATGAGCCGGATCAACGCCGAGGTCCGTAGCTATTTCGCGACCCCGGTCGTGGTCGCGACGCTGCCGGAGGCCGAGGCCCTCAATCTCGAGCTGAAGCGGATCATCCTCGAGCGCGAGCGGCAGCACGAGGGCCTCCAGCACAGCAACCTCGGGGGCTGGCAGTCGAGCTGGGATTTCGAGGACTGGGGCGGCGCCCCGGCCAGACGCCTGCTGGATGCCGCGCGCGAGCTCGCGACGCGGATGACCTCGGACCGGGCCGGCCGTCCGGTGCGGATCGCCTGGAAGAGCAACGCCTGGGCGAACGTCAACCGCAAGGGCCACGGCAACGAGTTCCACACCCATCCGGGTGCCTACTGGTCTGGCACCTACTATGTCGACGACGGCGGCATCGGCGAGGATCACGAGCTGGACGGCGCCTTCGAGATCCAGGACCCGCGCGGCGTCGCGCCGGCGATGTACGCGCCCCGCCTGGGCTTCGCCGTGCCGGGCGGCCAGTCGGCCGGGGCAAGCGAACTGATCTTTCCGCAGAGCGGTCAGCTGATCCTGTTCCCATCCTGGCTCCAGCACGCGGTCCGGCCGTATCGGGGCGACCGGACGCGGATCTCGGTGGCGTTCAATTTCAGCCTCTGAGCCTGCGACCGCGGCCGACGCCCGGGTCTGGATCTTCGCCTACGGCTCGCTGATGTGGCGGCCGGGCTACGAGCACGACCGCGTGCTCGATGCCTGGCTCCATGGCTATCACCGCAGTCTGTGCATCTATTCCTGGGTGCATCGCGGCACGCGCGAGCGGCCGGGCCTGGTTCTCGGGCTCGATCGGGGCGGCTCCTGCCGCGGCCGCGCGCTGGCGATCGCGCCGGACCGGGAAGCCGAGGTGCTGCGCTATCTGGATGCCCGGGAGCTGGTGACCGACGTCTATCTGCGAAAACGGCTGCAGGTGACCACCGCCGAGGGCCGGCTGCCCGCCTGGGGCTACGTCGTGCGCCGCGGCCACGAGCAGTATGCCGGCAGACTGGAGACGGGGCGGGTGCTCGAGCTCGTCCGCGACGGCGAGGGCCGCTCCGGCCATTGCCGCGACTACCTGGTCAGCACGGTCGCCCATCTCGAGGAGCTCGGCATCCTCGATGGACCGCTGCACGCGCTCGTCAAGAAGCTCTAGGTGTCCTTGACCTCGACGTAGAGCGCCTGCGCCTCGCTCGCCGGGCCGCGGCGGGTGCCGAGCGCCAGCACCCGGACCACGCGGATCGTGCGGCCCTGGGGAAAGGTCAGGACGTCGCCCGGCCGCACCCGGTGATGGGCCTTCGCGACCAGGACCGAATTGATCCGGACCTTGCGCCGGAGCGCAAGCTCGGCCGCTAGCGCCCGGGTCTTGAAGAAGCGCGCCTGCCAGAGCCACTTGTCGAGCCGGAGCGCGTCCTCTCCCTCGGCCTCCGCGACTGGCGGCGCGGGCGCGCTCATCCGCTCAGGCGAAGCCCGCGCAGGGCGGCGAACGGCGAGGTATGGGCTGCGGCGCGGCCGCGCCGGCGGGGATTCCGGGGCGGCGGCGAGCGCCGGCGGACATAGGTCCCGCCCTGGTCGCGCCCGTAGCCAAGCGCCTCCACGACCGGCGCGAGCTCGGTGAGTTGGAGCCCGGTCAGCGCCAGCAGCTCCGGCTCGAGCCCGAAGGGACCCTGGCGGACGAGCGCGCGCAGGCGCGCTGCCAGCCGTTCGACCACGTCCACCCGAAGGCACACTTGGCCGAAGGCCTCGAAGCCGATCGCCTCGGCGGCACCCGGCGGCAGGTCCGCTCCCACCAGCGCCGGGGACGAGGGCCGCTGCGGTGCCAGATCGATCGTCCGGTGGTGTACCGACCAGAGCCGCGCCCGAAGCTCGACAGCGCCGGGCTTGAGCATCGCCGGCAGATAGATGTGGCGGGTGCCGAAGCGCACGCCGAGCCGGGTCAGATGCGCCCGGTCGGCCGCGCCGAGCCCGTTCAGGACCGCACGGGCGGCGGCGGTCCGGACGTTGCCCAGGCCCTCGACCAGCAGAAAGGCGAGGCCGCGCCCGGGGCCGTCGAGCCCGGCCGCCTGCAGGCGCCGGAGCGGCCGCATCCGCATCCTGAGATGCCCGTCGAGCCATTGGCCCAGGCGCTGGCGGACGGCGGCGCGCGCGCCGCTGCCGAGGCTGTCCGCGGCCAGCACCTCGAGCCGGGGGGCGAGCGCCGTGGCGCCCGACAGCAGGCGGCCGACCGGCGCGCCATCGCCGGCTCCGCCGCACCGCCAAATGATCAAGCCCCGCTCGCCGAGCGCGAAGGCCTCGTCGGGGTCGCCGATCAGCGCCTTCGCCCGGCGCTTCAGCTCGGGAACGAGGACCCGCCGGGCGGCGCTGCTGAGCGCCCGGCGCTCGGCATCGGCGGCGCCCGGCTCAAGCACGTAGCAAAGGCCCTCGAGCCGCCCGACGCCCTGGCCATCGACCAGGATCGCGCCGTCCTCCTCGACGGCGGCGAGCTGCTCGCCGTTCTGCAGACCCTTGAGCAGCATCTGGGTCCGCCGGTCGACGAAGCGCTGGGTCAGCCGGTCGTGCAGGGCGTCACTGAGCCCGTCCTCGACCGCCCGCGTCCGCTCCTGCCA
>DATAOG010000168.1:0-3706 GCA_036265855.1 Geminicoccaceae bacterium
AGCGCCTTCCTGAGCACCTTCGAGTTCCTGCCCGACGGCAATGCCCGGTTTCCGCGCGCGGTCGACGGCCTCAACGAGCAGGACCGGCGCGCGCTGCAGAGCCTGTTCGAGCGGGTCAGGGCAGCGCCCTCGCCCGCGGAAAGTCTCAAGATCCTGACCGAGAGCTCGGCCCAGACCGAGGCGCCGATCGGAGAGTGGCGGCAGGTGCGCACGTTCAAGTCGGCGAGCGCCTGCCAATCGATCCGGGCCCAGCTGCTCGAGGTCACCCACAATCAGACCCAAAAGTTCGGCGCCCATGCGAACATGCCGCGCGAGGAGTTCCAGTGGCCGATGCTCGCCCGCAGCTTCGAATGGAGCCGCTGCGTGCCGCGCGACGGGGCGGGCCGCGCCCACGGCTGAGCGCCGCCGCGATCAGCGCGGATCCGGCCGGAGCGCGTTGCGGAGCTCGGTCTTGAGCACCTTGCCGTAGGCGTTCTTGGGCAGCGCGCCGACGAAGCGGTAGTCGCGCGGCCGCTTGAAGCGGGCGATCCGTGTCAGGCAGTGCGCATCGAGCTCGGCGGCCGAGACCGGCGCGCCGGCGGCCGGCACGACGAATGCAACCACGCTCTCGCCCCACTCGGGATCCGGCCTGCCGATCACCGCCGCCTCGCGGACCGCGGGGTGCTGGTGCAGGACCTCCTCGACCTCGCGCGGATAGATGTTGGCTCCGCCCGAGATGATCAGGTCCTTGGCGCGGTCCCGCAGCCAGAGAAACCCGTCCTTGTCCATGACCCCGACGTCGCCGGTATGCAGCCAGCCGCCCTGCAGCGCGGCGGCGCTGGCCTCGGCGTCGCGCCAGTAGCCGCGCATCACGCTCTCGCCCCGGACCAGGACCTCGCCGGGCGCGCCCGCCGGCAGGCGCCGGCCGTCCTCGCCTGCGACCCTGACCTCGACCACGAGCTGGGCAGTGCCGACCGAGGCCAGCCGGTCGCGATCGCCGGCCCGCGCCAGCTCGGCGTGGCGCGCCTTGCTGAGCGCCGTGATGCACATCGGGCTCTCGCCCTGGCCGTAGATCTGGGCGAGCCGGTGCCCGAACACCGAATGCGCCCGGTCGAGATCGGCCAGATACATCGGCCCGCCGCCGTAGACGATCGTCTTGAGACCCGGGTGATCGGCCCGCTCCGCGAGCGGATGCTCGGCCAGACGCTTGACCATCGTGGGCGCGCCGAACAGCGTCAGGCCGCGGCGCCGCCCCAGCAGCTCGAAGACTTCCGCGGGCTCGAAGCCGCCGCCCGCCGGCATGATGTGGCAGGCGCCCTGGGCCGCGTGCGGCAGGCTGTAGAGGCCGGAGCCGTGCGACAAGGGCGCGGCGTGCAGGATCGCATCGGTGGGCCCGATCTGGTCAACGTCCGCGAAGTAGCTGAGCGTCATCGCAAAGAGATTGCGGTGGCTCAGCATGGCACCCTTGGGTCGGCCGGTGGTGCCGCTGGTGTAGAACAGCCAGGCGACCGCGTCCGGGTCGGCCTCTGCGAGCGCCACCGGATCGCCGGTGCTAAGCGCCCGATCGTCGGCACCGCCGACCTCGATCACCCGCAGGCCCGCAATCTCGCCCTCGAGCGGACCGACCGCGTCGACCAGGTCGGGGGTCACGAAGCACAGGCGCGCGCCGGCGTGGTCCAGGATGTAGCCGACCTCGCGCGGGTGCAGCCTGGCGTTGACCGGCACCATCGTCAGGCCCGCGTGCCAGCCGGCCAGCAGCAGCACCAGGTACTCCGGGCAGTTAGCCATCACCAGCGCCGCCCGATCGCCGGGCTGCAGGCCATGGCTGTCCCGCAGCCGGCCGGCCACGACCGCAGCGCGCCGGACTAGCTCGCCATAGGTCATCAGCACGTCCGGCCCGCGCGCCACCGCCGGACGCCCCGGCTGCCGAGCGGCGCGGATGAACAGATGAGCGATGTTCATCGCCGCGTTCCGTCGCTACGCTGCCGCAGATCTGCCGCGCACGAGCCTAGGCCTGCCGCGCTCGGACAGGCAAGGACTCCGGCGGCGGACCGAGAGGGCGCTGGCGCCATGGATCCGGGAGTGTCCTGGGGTGAGCTCGCGCTGGTGATAGGCGCCCTGCTGCTCGCGGGCTCGGTCACCGGACTGCTCGCCGGGATGCTCGGGATCGGCGGCGGCGGCATCCTGCTGCCGGCGCTGTACGAGCTGTTCGGGGCGCTCGGCGTCGACGACGCGGTGCGGATGCACCTCGCGGTCGGCACTTCGCTCGCCGTGATCGTGCCGACCTCGATCCGCTCGTTCCTGGCGCATCGGGCCAGGGGCGCGGTCGATGGCGCTGCCGGTCGTAGTCGGGGTCGGGCTCGGCGGCCTGCTCGCGCGCTATGCCAGCGACAACGTGCTCAAGTTGGTCTGGGTCGGCGCCGCGACGCTGATCGCGCTGAACGCTCTATGGCGGCTTCGTCGGCCTGGTCTCGACGCTGATGAGCATTGGCGGCGGCGTCTTCGTGACCGCGATTATGACCTTCTATGGCCAGCCGATCCAGCGCGCGGTCGCGACCTCCTCGGGCTTCGGGCCGCTGATCGCGATTCCGGGCGCGCTCGCCTTCATCTGGGCGGGCTGGGGTGCCGCCGGCTTGGCGCCGGGCTCACTCGGCTATCTCAATCTGCTGGGCGCGCTGCTGATCATCCCGACCAGCGTCGCCGCCGCCCCGCTCGGGGTGCGGATCGCGCATGGCATCTCGCGACGGACGCTCGAGCTGGCGTTCGCGCTTTTCCTGATCACCGTGGGCCTCCGCTTCCTGCTCAGCCTGCTCGACTAGCGATCGGCGCCGCGACCTGCCCGGCCCCATCGGGGCGGTCGCCGCTGTATGGGCGCGCGAACTCTGCACCGGCTGTTAACCAATTTCTGGATAGTGTTCGTGCGCCGTTTCATGGTTACCTGATGGTGATCGGGATGGGAGGAAGGATGGCGATCGCCCCGCGTCGTCTCGCCGCCGGCGTGCTCCTCGCCCTGCTCGCGGTGGCATCGGCGCCGGGTCAGGCGCAGAACGACGAATGGTACGAGGTCAGCAAGGCCGGGCTGCGCGCGGCTGACGAAGGCCGGCTCTCGGAGGCCGAGAACCTGTTCCGCGAGGCGCTGCGCCTGAGCGACCAGTACACCGAGACCGACCCGCGCCGGGCGACCAGCGTCAACAATCTCGGCTACATCCTGCATGCCGAAGGCCGCTATCTGGAGGCCGAGCCGCACTACCGCGAGGCGCTCGGCATGCGCGAGAAGGCGCTCGGTCCGGATCACCCCGACGTCGCGCAGAGCTGCAACAATCTGGCCGAGCTCTATCGGGTGCTCGGTCGCTACGGCGAGGCCGAGACGCTACACAAGCGCGCGCTCGCGATCCGCGAGAAGGCCTTCGGCGCCAACCATCCCGAGGTCGCCCAGACGCTCAACAATCTGGGCGTGCTCTACGCGAACCAGAGCCGGTTCGCCAAGGCCGAGCCGCTGTACAAGCGGGCGCTCGAGGTCCGCACCGCATCCTATGGCCCCGATCACCTGACGACCGCGGAAACCCGCCAGAACTTAGCGACGCTGTACTACGCCCAGGGCCGCTACGACGAGGCGACCTCGCTGTACGAGCAGGCGCTCACGGTCGAGGAGAAGACGCTCGGGCCGGAGCACCCCTCGCTTGCGACCACGCTTTCCAATCTCGCGGAGCTCGACCGGATTCAGGGG
>DATAOG010000169.1:0-4537 GCA_036265855.1 Geminicoccaceae bacterium
GCTGGCGGAACGACTGGGCCGGCGGCCCAAGATTCTGGTCGGCAAGCCGGGCCTCGACGGCCATTCCAACGGCGCCGAGCAGGTCGCGGTCGCGGCGCGCGACTGCGGCTTCGAAGTGGTCTACGACGGCATCCGCCTGACGCCCGCGCGGATCGCGGCCGCAGCCCTCGAGGAGGGCGTGCACGTGGTCGGGCTCTCGATTCTGTCCGGCTCGCACCGGGCACAGGTCGCCGAGGTGCTGGCCAGGCTGCGGGCGGAGGCACTCGACGATGTGCCGGTCGTGGTCGGCGGCATCATCCCGCCAGCGGACGCAGCCGACCTGCTCGCCGACGGCGTTGCCCGCGTGTTCACGCCCAAGGACTTCCAGCTCGCCAATGTGATGGCCGAGATCATCGGCCTGCTCGAGCAAACCCACCCGGTTCTGCAGCCGGCCTGATCTCTGGCTCTTGCCCGGGGGTTCGGGCCGGTGGCAGGCTGCGCCGGGCTCTTGTGGCGAGTATGGGACGGTCGCCTTGATAAGGCCGGTGCGGACGGCGGTGGTCGGCTGCGGCCATTTCGGTCGCTATCACGCCGAGAAATATGCGGCGCTCGCCGGGGCGGAGCTGGTCGCCGTGGTCGACTGCGCGCTCGAGCGGGCACAGAAGCTCGGCGCAGCGCTCGGCGCACTGGCGCTAACCGATCCGGCCGAGCTCGCGGGCCGGGTCGAGGCGGTAAGCGTGGTCGTGCCGACCCGGTCACATTTCGCGGTCGCGCGCCGGCTGCTCGAGGCCGGCCTGCATGTGCTGTTGGAAAAGCCGATCGCGGCGAGCCTTGAGGAGGCCGACACGCTGATCGCGCTCGCGCAGGCTCAGGGCGTCATGCTCCAGATCGGACATCTCGAGCGTTTCAATGCCGCGCTCCTGGCACTCGCGGACGTCCTGGAGGTGCCGTTGTTCATCGAGTCCCACCGGCTGGCACCTTTCAAACCGCGCGGCACCGATGTCGACGTCGTGCTCGACCTGATGATCCACGACATCGATCTGATCCAGCAGCTGATCGGTCGGCCGCTTGCGAGCATCGATGCCGTGGGCGTGCCGGTGCTCTCGGCCGAGGACGACATCGCGAACGCCAGGCTGCGCTTCGAGGGCGGCTGCGTGGTCAACGTCACGGCGAGCCGGGTGAGCCTGAAGAGCGAGCGCAAGATGCGCCTATTCCAGCGGGACGCTTACGTCTCGATCGACTTCCAGGCGGGCGAGGCGACGATCGCACGCAAGGGGGCCGGCGAGATGTTCCCGGGCGTGCCGGACGTCCGGCTCGAGCGGCGACGCTTCGAGGCGAACGATCCGCTGAGCCTCGAGATCGAAGCGTTCCTCGCCGCTGTCCGTGGTGAGCGGGCGGTCGCCGTGTCAGGGGCGGACGGCCGGCTCGCGCTCGAGAGCGCGTTGCGGATCACTCGCGCTTTGCAGCGGCCAGACTGAGCGAGCCGCCACAGGCCTTGGCAAGGCCCGATGGCGGTGGCTGGCCGTCGATCCAGGCGAGGATGTCGTCCCAGACCACCTTTCGCTCGAGGTCGCGCAGCAAGAGGTGCCAGCCGTGCTGATAGATGACCTCAGTGCAGGGATCGGCGGTGAGCCGCCCGATCATGGCGGTGTGCGCGTCGGGCGGCACGATCTCGTCGCGGGCGCCGCCCAGGACCAGAAGCGGCCCGGGCAGTTCGGGCGCATCGGCGTAGGCGAGATCCATCAGCCGGACCAAGCCGGCGATCGCATCGACCCGGGTCGCCTTGATGAACAAGGGATCGGCCCCGAGCGCGCGCAGCATGTCCAGGTTGTCCGAAGCCAGCACGCCCAGGCTCTCGCCGGTCAGCTTGAGCCCCGGTGCAATGTGGTCCGCGATCCAGAGCACCGCGCGATAGAACGGGTTCAGCTGATCGCCGCCCCAGACCGCGGGCGCGGTCATGATGATGCCAGCGGCGTCGAGCGGGACGTGGGCGGCCACTGCCGCGATCAGGACCGCCGCACCCATGCTCTCGCCGAGCAGATACACCGGCTTGTCCGGGTACAGCCTCGCGATCCGGGTCCGCTCGCGGCGCAGATCTCCGATCAGCGTCGAGATGCCGGGCCAGCGACCGGCGTCGGGATTGGCGCCGAAGCCGCTCTGATCGTAGGCGTAGACCGCGATCCCGCGGCTCGCCGCATAGCTGCCGAAATCGGCAAACGCATTGCTGTAGTCGTTGAAGCCGTGCAGGGCCAAAACCACCGCCCGGGGATGGCCGTCCGGGAGCCACTCCCGGCGGGGCACGCTCGTCGGCTCAAGCGCCGGCGGGTCGGAGGGCGTGCTGCACGCCAGCATGCTGAGGCCGACGATCAGAACCACGGCCGAGCGGGTCGCGCTGCCTGTCATTCCACGGGCATGGCCGGTGCCGGCTCGGGCAGGCCGAGCAAGGCCCAGATCTCCTCGGGCCTGCGCCCCGACTGCCGGAGCGTGCGCAAGGTGACCGCACGGTTGCGCTTGGCGAGCCGCAGCCCCGTCGAGTCCGCGATCAGGTTGTGATGGTAGTAGCGGGGCGTCGGCAGCTCGAGCAGCGCCTGCAGAAGCCGGTGGAGGTGGGTGGCCTGGAACAGATCCTCGCCCCGGGTCACGAGCGTGACGGCCTGCGCCGCGTCGTCGAGGGTGACCGCCAGATGATAGCTGCTCGGCACGTCCTTGCGCGCCAGGACCACGTCGCCCAGCAGCTCGGGTCGAGCCCGCGTCGCGCCCGCCCGAAGATCGAACCAGGTGAGCGGACCGGTCAATGCCAGCGCCCGCCCCACGTCGAGCCGGAGCGCAAACGGCTCACCGCCCGTGACCCGCCGTTGCCGCTCGGGCGCGCTCAGGCTTCGGCAGATGCCCGGGTAGACCGCCTCGCCGGCCGGGCCGTGCGGCGCCTGCGCCGCGTGGGCGATCTCGGCGCGGATCCGCCGTCGCGTGCAGAAGCAGGGGTAGACCACGCCCCGGCGATCGAGCGCATCGAGCGCCTGGTTGTAGACCGCCATGCGCTCCGACTGACGGAGCGGGTGACCGTCCCAGTCGAGCCCCAGCCAGCGCAGGTCCTCGAGGATGCCCTGCTCGAATTCGGGCCGGCAGCGGGCCTGGTCGATATCCTCGATCCGCAGCAGGAACCGGCCGTCCGCGGCGCGCGCCGATTCCCAGGCGACCAGGGCGGCGTAGGCATGGCCGAGATGCAGGTAGCCGGACGGCGTCGGCGCAAACCGGGTGACCGTCGGCTGGTCACCGGGCTGGGGCAGCGGCAGGAAGTCGGCGCCTTTCAGCATGGCGTGGCGGAGCGTCGGTGCGGACCCGGGCTTTGGCATCGAGGCGCGGCGAACATGGTCGCGCCTGCGGCGCTTGGCAAGCTATGTATCATCGCGGATCGAGCTTGAGAGGACCGGCGCATGGCGTTCCTGTCCGGACCCCGCCTGCTGCCCCGCCAACCCGGACCGGCGCGCCAGCTGGTCGTGCTGCTGCACGGGGTTGGCGCCGACGGCAACGATTTGATTGGCCTGGCACCCGCTCTGGCCGAGCGCCTGCCCCAGGCCCTCTTCGTCGCGCCCGATGGCCCCGAGCCGTGCGACATGGCGCCGTTCGGCCGGCAGTGGTTCTCGCTCCGGGATCGGCGGCCGGCGGCGCTGCTGGCGGGCGTTCAGGCAAGCCAGCCGGCGCTCCACGCCTTCCTCGACGCCGAGCTCGCGGCCGCTTCGCTCGGTCCAGCGCAGCTCGCGCTCGTCGGCTTCTCCCAGGGAACGATGCTCGCACTCCATGCCGCGCTCCGGCGGGCGCCGGCGCCCGCGGCCGTGCTCGGCTACTCGGGCGCGCTGCTCGGCGCCGAGCGTTTGCTGGCCGAGATCGTGAGCCGGCCGCCCGTATTCCTGATTCACGGCGATGCTGACGAGGTCGTGCCGGTCGGCGCGCTGCACGCCGCGGTCCAGGCCCTGCAGGCCGCCCAAGTGCCGGTGCGGTGGTCGGTTTGCCCCGGCCTCGGCCATGGCATCGACCCGGAGAGCCTCGAACACGGCGCCGCGTTCCTGGCCGCCGCGTTCGGCGACCCCGAGCGGTCGCGGCCATGACTCTCACAGGTTCTCGATCACCAGATCGGCGAGCGCGTCAGCCGGGGCGAAGCCCAACACGCGGCCATAGAAGGTGAGCTCGGCGAGCAGCACCCGCCTGATCGTCTCCGCTTTGCGGAAGCCGTGCTGCTCGCCCTCGAAGGTTAAATAGGCGACCGGCAGGCGCTTCCGGCGGAGCGCGTCCACCATCATTTCCGCCTGGTTCGGGGGCACGACCGCATCCTCCAGGCCTTGGAAGAAGATGATCGGACAGGACAGGCGGTCCACATGATGGATCGGCGAGCGCGCCCGATAGAGATCGCGCGCCTCGGGCCAGGGCCCGACCAGCCGGTCGAGGTAGCGGCTCTCGAACTTGTGGGTGTCGCGCGCCAGCGCCTCGAGGTCGCTGATGCCATAGTGGCTGGCGCCGGCGCGGAACAGGTCGTGGAAGGTCAGCGCGCACAAGGTCGTGT
>DATAOG010000170.1:0-2002 GCA_036265855.1 Geminicoccaceae bacterium
CGGAAGTCCCGGGTCTCGAGCGCAGCCTGTCCGGATACTTCCTCGACCGGCCGGAATCGAGCTACGCGCAGGCGGTGCGCGCGCTGCACGCGCAGCTTCGGCTGACCCGCTCGGAGCGGCCGGTCAGGACTCTGCTCGTGACCTCCGCCTTGCCCGGCGAGGGCAAGACCTCGCTCGCGACCAGCCTCGCCCGGTGCGCCGCCGGGTCGCGGCTGAAGACGATCCTCGTCGAGCTCGACCTGCGCCGACCGAAGGTGGCAAGCGAGCTCGGCCTCGAGCCGTCCGCCGGCATCGTCGAGCTGCTGAGGGGCAAGCTCCCGTTGGAGCAGGCGATCTGCCGCGACCAGCGCAGCGGGGTCGAGGTGCTCGCGTCCGCGCGCGCGTATGCCAGGCCCTCGTCGCTGCTGAACTCGCCGCGCCTGGCCGCGCTGCTCGAGGATCTCCAGGCGCGCTTCGACTGCGTGGTGATCGATACGCCGCCGGTGCTGGGCGTGCCCGACGCGAAGACTCTGGCGCGGAGCGCGGATGCGGTCGTGTTCGTCGCGCGGTGGGACCGGGCCAAGCGGGACGCCGTCCAGGCGGCGCTGGCGGAGCTCGAACGCTTCTCGGCGCCGGTCGCGGGCGTCGTGCTCAATCGGATCGACCTGAGGAGGTACGCTCAATACGGCTATGGCGATGCCGGCCAATACTACCGTCAGTACAGTGCCTACTATCAGGACTAGGGGCGGTCGTTCGCGATGAGGGCCGGCAGCGGCGAATACGCGGGCGGCGGCAGCCCGATGTCGAAGGCAAGCCCGAGGTCGCATCGGGCCAGCCTATCGGTGCACCGGCAAAGATCTCGCCGCCGAGCGGGAATCATCGTCCCGGGTCTCGGGCAGCGGCAGCCGAGGCCCTGGCGCATGCCGGCCGGACTGCCGCGCACGACGGTCATCCTGCTGCACGACGCGGCCGTGGCCGGGGTCTCGTTCGTGCTGGCGTTCTGGCTCAGCCGGGGCGGCCACTGGCGCCCGATCGGCTCGGGGGCGCTGCAATACGGAGCCCTGGCCAGCTTCCTGATTGCGGCCGCCTGCTGCTACGCCTGTGGCCTGCACCGCCGGGTCTGGAGCTGCACCTCGCTCGCTGATCTGACCTCGATTGCGCGGACCTCGACCTGGGCGATTGCGCTGCTGTCCCTGTTCATCGCCCTGGCCGTCGACCGGCACGCGGACATCCCGGGGTCCGCACCGGTCGTCCAGTGGTTCGTCATGGTCGTGATGCTGAGCGCCTCGCGGCTCGCCTACCGGGCGGCGCGGGACCGTGGCCAGCCGCTCGAGGCCGCGCAGGCAGCGGATGAGAAGGTGCCGGTCCTGATCTACGATTGCGGGCTGCTCGGCGCGCTGTTCGTCCGCGCGGCGCGCTCGACGCTCGGGCAGGGGCTGCAGATCGTCGGCATCGTCGACGACAACGACGATCGCCGGGGCCGCACCCTCAACGACATCCCGGTCCTCGGGCAGCTGGCCGATCTGGAGCGCATCCTGATGGGGCTCGCGGCACGGGGCGTGCATCCGCGCAGGATCATCGCGACCCGCGCGCCTGCCGAGATCGCCGCACCAGCGCGCGCAGCGATCGACGCCGCGCGCCGCCGCCACGGCCTGGAGCTCCAGCATCTGCCGGACCTGCTGAGCCTCTGTGGCGCGCCGGCGGGCGCCGCCGGCACCGGCCGCGGCCGCGCAAGGCCGGCCTACCTCCGCTTCCGGCGCCTCGCGGACGTCGTCCTCGGCGGTGCCGCGCTGCTGGTGCTGCTCCCGGTATTCGGGGCCGTCGCGCTGATCGTGCTCTGCGACGTCGGCCGGCCGTTGCTATTCCGGGAGCCGCGGCGCGGCCGCTGGCTGCAGACCATCGCACTTTACCGGTTCAGGACCATGCGGCCGGCGTCCGAGGCCGCGGTCCGCGCGCTCGCGGACCGCCGCCGGACGTCCGCGGTCGGGCGCTGGCTCCGGCGCGCACGCCTGGACGAGCTGCC
>DATAOG010000171.1:0-2907 GCA_036265855.1 Geminicoccaceae bacterium
CCGATTGGGCGCGCGATGCTCGCGCAGCAAACGCAGGTCAGTCGAGATCGAGCATCGCGCGGGCCACCGCCCGGGCCTCGGGCGCCCCGCTCGCCTCGAGCGCCTCGATCGCGCCGGCGCGATCCGCCGCCGTGCGGTTCTGGTTGAGCTTGCGCTTGCCCTCGAGGCGCGCGATCTCGATCTCGAAGGCCACGACACCACGTTTGAGCGCGGCGAGCCTCGGCTCCGCGAGTTCGGAAAGAGTCCACGGCGGCTTCGGCGCCAGGCTTGATTCCATGATCGCCGTCAGCCGGCTCAGCGCCGCGGTCACCGCGATGCCGCTGTCGAGAATCCGCGGCACGCCGTAGGCGTGGACCGCGACGTAGGTCCAAGTCGGCACCAGCCCGCGCCCGGCGTACCAGTCGGGCGAGACGTACGCGTGCGGGCCCTGAAACACCGCCAGGACCTCGGGCCCGGCCGTGAACCGGCGCCAGATCGGGTTGGCGCGCGCGACGTGCGCGATCAGGGTCCCGAGAGGGCCGCGGCTGCGGTCGAGGACAAAGGGCAGATGAGCCGCCTCGAGAACCTTCCCGGGGGCGATCAGGATACCGAAGTTGTAGGCCTCGACCAGGTCCTGGAGTTCGGCCGTGGCATGGTCGGGAAAGGCGAACGGCTCCGGGATGTACATCGCAAGGGTCTTGATCGGGACCGTCCCGGCCCAGGTTTTCTCAGAACTCGGGTGCCTGCCAGTCGAGCCCGGCGAGCTCGCTCTCGAGCGCCTGGGCTTCGACGTCGGGCAGCGGCAGGAAGGGCGGCCGCACCCGCCGCCAGGCCGGGTCGCCCCGCCGATCCGCGAGCAGGTGCTTCATCACCGGGATCAGCGGGCGCAGCTGCAGCACCTTGCGAACGGCGGTCAGCTCCTCCTGCTGGGCCTCGAGATCGCGGGCGCCGGCATGGTAATCGTCGTACAGCTTCCGGATCGCGCCGGGGTTGACGTTGCACGACGCGCTGATGCAGCCGGCGGCCCCCGCCTTGAGCCCCGGCAGGAGCAGCGTCTCGGCGCCCGGAAAAATCGCGAGATCCGGAAAGCGGTCGAGCAGCATCCTGGTGTTCTGCCAGTCGCCTGAGCTGTCCTTGACCCCCGCGAGCGTCTCCGGATACCGGCGCCGCAGCCGCTCGAGCAGTCCCGCCGTGATCGGCACTCCGGACAGCCGGGGGAAATGGTAGAGGTAGAGCTTGAAGCGGTCGGTAGCGATCCTTTGGATGACCTGATCGAAACTGGCGAACAGCGCCTCGTCCGGGACGCCCTTGTAGTAAAAGGGGGGCAGCATCAGCACGCCCGCGACCCCGAGCGCCAGCGCGTGGCCCGTGAGCCGCACGCTGTCGGACAGCGCGCAGCAGCCGGTGCCGACCAGCATCCGATCGCGCGGCAAGCCGGCCCCGAGCGCAGCCTCGAGCAGCTGGGTCCGCTCCTCGACCGAGAACGAGTTGGCCTCGCCCGTGGTCCCGAACAGCACGACGCCATGGCAGCCCGAGCGCAGCAGCCAGCTGGCGTGAGCGATGAGGCGCTCAGCGTCGGGCCGGAGGTCCGCATCGACCGGGGTCAGCGCCGGGCACCACACCCCGCTGAGCTCGCCCGCCGCGGTCTTGGTCTGCTCCGCCAACCCGGTCGCGGTCATCGCTGCCTCCGCATTCTCGAGCCGTCCGCTTCTCCGCTGGCTGTCGCACGCCGGCGCGCCGGACGCAAGGTTCGAGGTGGCGGGGAAGTGCCGGCGGCTCGCGTTGTGGTCCTGCCAAGGCCGACCTCGAGCCGATGTTCGCAGACGATCCCCGGAATGCCCGCAACCGGCGGATCAGCATCCCCTGCTGCGCGCGGCGCTACCCGGCGCGACCCCGGCCCAAGCTCCGCCGACCGTCGCCGCCGGATGATGGCCGCAATGGCGCGCTCAGGGGTAGGCCGGTCGGCGACGACCAGAGGATTGGGCGCGACCGGCTCCGCGTCCGTCGTCGCGGTGCGCACCGGTCCAGGTCGATCGCCCGGCTCCGTCAGGCTGGCGGCCGGTCGTCCGTCCGGCGGGCTCGAGCGGAACTCCGGGTCATCTGGAGCCGGCATCGGGCCGACGCCGGAACAGCACGTTGCCGATGAAGGTCAGGACCTCTTCCTGGTCCTGATTGACCAGCACCGAGCGCAGGCGGACGATGCCCCGATCGGGCTTGGAGCGCGAGGGCCTGACCTCCAGGACCTCGAGCCGGCCCTCGAGGGTGTCGCCCGGGCGCACCGGCCTCAGCCAGCGCAGCTCGTCGATTCCGGGCGAGCCCAGAGCCGCCGCCCGGCCGAGCAGGCCCTCGACGAACAGGCGCATGAAGATGCATGCCGTGTGCCAGCCGCTCGCGATCAGGCCGCCATAGATCGAGGCTGCCGCCGCCGCCTCGTCGACATGGAACGGCTGCGGGTCCCAGTCACGGGCGAAGGCGACGATCTCGTCGCGGCCGAGCGTGTACCGCCCGAGGTGATGGATCTGGCCGGGTGCCAGATCGTCGAGATGAATCTCGGCCATGGCGTGGATGGTCCGGGCGCAAGGTTCGCGATCGCGCTCGCAGCGCGCCTTCCCTCGCATAGCTGCTGCGCTCTCGTGCGGCAAGTCCGGTCTCCGACTGCCGGCGACGGGCCGATCGGCTGCTCGCAGCCACTTTGAATCGAGCCAATGATCACAGTCACAGGCTTCGATGACGCCGGTGATTATTGAACATTGACTTTAACGTTAAGACGGGATCGATTGCAAGTTAACTCGATATTCATTTACTCAAATAGCCAGCCTGTTTTGGGATCGCGGCCGTGGACGCCTCGCCGCGAAAGGTGGGGCCCGGATGAGCAGACGACGTCGCAGCCGGCGTCTCCGGGTCGGGCGGCCGATCGCAGAGCAGCTC
>DATAOG010000172.1:0-12855 GCA_036265855.1 Geminicoccaceae bacterium
AATCGGATGCGACCGCCTTTGTTGTCGGGCGGCGCCAGCGCGGCAGGCGGAACCACCCGATAGCGGGCACCCCGGCGCTTTCGGTGGCGGCCGCCGCCAGCGTTTTCATGATCCTCCTTCCCGCCGAAACAACGTTTCGCGAACCGCTGCGCCGCATGCCATACTAGCATCGGGCACGAATGGAGGGGCCGATTGACCAACCGCCGTGACCATAAGCGCATCCTGATTTACAGCCATGACACATTCGGCCTTGGCCACCTGCGTCGGTGCCGGGCGATCGCCCATTCGCTCGTCGATGCCGATTCCTCCTTGTCGGTCCTGATCTTATCGGGATCGCCGATCATCGGCAGCTTCGATTTCCGCTCGCGCGTGGATTTTGTGCGTATTCCCGGCGTGATCAAGCTGCGCAACGGCGAGTATGTCTCGCTCAATCTGCACATAGATATAGAAGAAACCCTGGCGATGCGGTCGTCGATCATGCGCCACACCGCCGACATCTTCGACCCGCACCTGTTCCGGGTCGACAAGGAGCCGCTCGGGCTGCGCGGCGAGGTGCGCGACACGCTGATCATGCTCAAGGAGCGCGGCACGCGTCTGGTGCTCGGCCTGCGCGACGTCATGGACGAGCCCGCGAGCCTGCTCGACGAATGGCGGCGCAAGCACGTCTTCCCGGCGCTGTACGAGCTCTACGACGAGATCTGGGTCTACGGGCTGCCCCAGATCTTCAATCCCCTGGTCGAGCTGCCCGGCATGCTGCCGCTCGCGCACAAGGTGACCTTCACCAATTACCTGCGCCGTTCGCTGCCGGGCGGGGCGCCGCACGCCGGCGGGCACGAGCTGCCGCACGAGCCCTACATCCTGGTCACCACGGGCGGCGGTGGCGACGGCGAGGCCCTGATCGACTGGGTGCTCGAGGCCTACGAGACCGATCCCGCCATCCCGTATCCCGCGCTGGTCGTGTTCGGCCCGTTCATGCATCTCGACCGCAGGCTCGCGTTCCAGGAGCGGGCGGCGCGCCTGGACAAGGTCTTCGCGCTCACCTTCGAGAGCCGGTTCGAGCGGCTTGTGCAGCGGGCGGTCGGCGTGGTCGCGATGGGCGGCTACAACACATTCTGCGAGATCCTCTCGTTCGGCAAGCCGGCACTCCTGGTGCCGCGGACCGAGCCGCGCCAGGAGCAGGCGCTGCGCGCCGAGCGCGCGGCCCAGCTCGGGCTGGTGCACGTGCTGGCGGATGACGGCGTGCGCCGGCCGGCGGCGATGGCCGAGCGGCTGCGGGCGCTGCCTGACTGGCCGGCGCCGCCGGTCGCGAGCTATCCGGAGCTTCTGACCGGGCTCGACCGGATCGCCGAGCGGGCGGCACCCTGGCTCGCCGAGCCGCGGCCGGCGCCGGTCCTGTCGCGCTTCGCCTGAGGCCGGGCCGGACCGACATGGCCGGCGCCCGCTCAAAGATCGCGGTGGTCGTCAAGGGCTATCCGCGACTGTCGGAGACCTTCATCGCTCAGGAGATCGGGGGGCTCGAGCGCCGCGGCCTGCCCCTGCTGATCGTCTCGCTCCGCCATCCGACCGACCCGACCGTCCACGAACTGCACCGCCAGATCGCCGCGCCGGTCCTGTACCTGCCGGAATATCTCTACCAGGATCCCGCGCGCGTGCTCGCCGCCTGGCGCCGGGTCCGGCGCTGGCCAAGCTACGCGGCCATGCGCCGCGCCTGGCTGCGCGACCTCGCCCGTGACCGGACCCCGAACCGGATCCGGCGCTTCGGCCAGGCGCTCGTGCTCGCGGCCGAACTGCCAGCGGACGTCGGCCTGCTCTACGCGCATTATCTGCACACGCCCGCGTCCGTGACCCGCTACGCCGCGATGCTCAAAGGCCTCGGCTGGTGCGCATCGGCGCACGCCAAGGACGTCTGGACGACGCCGGAGTGGGAGCAGTGCCAGAAGCTCGCGGACTGCCGCTGGCTGACCGCGTGCAGCGCCGGCAACGCCGCCCATCTGCGCGCGCTGGCGCCGGCGGCCGAGGTCATGCTGACCTATCACGGCCTGGCCCCGGAGCGCTTCCCGGCCCCCGACCGCGGGCCGGGTCCGGACGGCGGCGATCCGGCCCGGCCGGTCCGGCTCCTCGGCGTCGCCCGTCTGGTGCCCAAGAAGGGGCTGGACGTGCTGCTCGAGGCGCTCGCAGCGCTGCCGGCGGGTCTTCACTGGCACTACACCCACATCGGCGGCGGCCCGTTGCAGAAGGCCCTCGAGGCGCGTGCGGCGGCGCTCGGGCTGGCCAACCGGGTCCAGTGGCGCGGACCGCTCGCACAGGATCAGGTGCTCGATGCCTACCGGCGCGCCGATCTGTTCGTGCTCGCGAACCGGATCGCGGTCGACGGCGATCGCGACGGCCTGCCGAACGTGCTGCTCGAGGCCGGCGCCATGGAGCTCGCTGCGGTCGCGAGCCGGCTCGCCGCGGTGCCGGAGCTGATCGAGGACGGCGTCAACGGCTGTCTGGTGCCGGCCGAGGAGCCCCTGGCGCTGGCCGGCGCGATCGCGCGGCTGATCGCTGATCCCATGCTCCGCCTGCGCCTCGGCCGCGCGGCGCGCGCCCGGGTGCTCGAGCGGTTCGGGGCCGCCGCCGGCCTCGATCGCCTGGCGGCGCGCCTGCGGGCCAGCCTAGGGCCAGGCCGCCGGGCCGCCGCATGATCCGGCCGGTCGCCTTCTACGCGCCGATCAAGCCGCCCGGCCATGCGACCCCGTCCGGAGACCGGCGCATGGCGCGGGCGCTGATCGCGGCGCTCGAAGCCGTCGGCCGCCCGGTCGAGCTCGCGAGCCGGCTGCGCAGCTACGATCGGACCGGCGATCCCGTGCGCCAGCGCCGGATCGAGGCGCTCGGCGGCCGCCTCGCCGACCATCTGCTGCGCCGCTATCGCAATCGACCGCCTGATCGGCGGCCGCAGGCCTGGCTGACCTACCACGCCTATCACAAGTCGCCGGACTGGCTCGGGCCGAGCGTCGCGGACGGTCTCGGCATCCCCTACCTGCTCGCGGAGGCCTCGTTCGCGCCCAAGCGGGCTGCCGGGCCCTTCGCGCGCGCTCATGCCGCAACCGAGCGCGCGATCCGCCGGGCCGATCTCGTGCTCGCGCTGACCGCGCGCGATACCGAGTGCCTGACGGCCCTGATCGCGCCGCCCGCCGAGCTCCGCCGGCTGCCGCCGTTCCTCGACCCCGCGCCGTTCCGCGCGGCGCGTGCCGCAAGGGCTCGCCATCGCGCCGAGCTGAGCGCGCGGCTCGGTCTCGATCCGGCGGCGCCCTGGCTGCTCGTGGTCGCGATGATGCGCGCCGACGTCAAACGTGATTCCTACCTGCAGCTCGCCGCGGCGCTCGGCCGGCTGCGCGCGCGCACCTGGCAGCTGCTCGTGGTCGGCGACGGCCCGGCGCGCCCCGAGATCGAGGGTGCACTGAGCCGGCTCGGGCGCATCGTCTTCGCGGGCGCGCTGCCGGAGGCCGAGCCACCGGCGTACTATGCTGCCGCCGACCTGTACGTCTGGCCCGCGGTCCGCGAGGCCTACGGGCTCGCGCTCCTGGAGGCGGGCGCGGCCGGGCTGCCCGTGGTTGCGGGGCGCGAAGGCGGCGTCGCGGAGGTGGTCATCGATGGCGTGACCGGCCTCCTGGTCCCTGCCGGCGATCCGGCCGGGTTCGCCGCGGCGGTCGATCACCTGCTCGCCGAGCCGCAGCGGCGGCTGGCCATGGGCGAGGTGGGCGCGCGCTTCGTCGCCGAGGAGCGAAGCCTCGAGACGGCCTCGGCGATCCTCGATGCGGCGCTCGCGGCGGCGCCCGCGATCCGGGCGGCTCGGCGATGACGCCGCTGCTCCTGATCCGCCATGGTGCGACCGAGTGGAACGCGAGCCGCCGGCTCCAGGGGCGAGCGGACATCGGGCTCTCGGCCGCGGGCCGGGCCGAGGTCGAAAGCTGGCGGCTGCCGGCGGCCTTCGCGGAGGCGCGCTGGCTCACGAGCCCGCTGCGCCGGGCGCGGGAGACCGCGGCCCTGCTGACCGATCGTCCGGTCACGGTCGAGCCGCGCCTGATCGAGATGGACTGGGGTGCCTGGGAAGGCCTCCGCGCTACCGATCTGGATGCCGAGGAGCTAACCGCCAGAGAGGCTCTGGGCCTGGATTTCCGCCCGCCCGGCGGCGAGAGCCCGCGCGAGGTCTGCGCGCGCATCCGGCTGCTTGCCCTGGAGCTCGCCGGCGATCCGACGCCGGTGGTCGCGGTCTGCCACAAGGGCGTGATCCGGGCGGCGCTCGCGCTCGCGACCGGCTGGGACATGCGCGCGCGCCCGCCGCTTCCTCTTGTCCGCGATCGGGCGCTGGCTCTGCGCGCCGCTGCGGACGGCCGGCTCGAGCTCGGGGCGTCGCTGTTGGACCTCTTGGCGGCCTGAGTCGTGCGCGTCCTGTTCTGGGTCCAGCATCTGCTCGGCACCGGCCATCTGAAGCGCGCGGCGACGCTCGCCCGAGCATTGAGCGCGCAGGGCCTGAAGGTGACGCTCGCGAGCGGCGGGCCGCCCGCCCCCTGGCTCGTGCCCCAGGGCGTCGAGCTGGTCCAGCTGCCCTGGGTCCGAGCTCGCGATCTCGCGTTCTCGGCGCTGGTCGACGCTTCCGACCGGCCGCTCGACGATGCGCTTCGGGCGGCGCGGCGGGTGCAGCTCCTCGAGCTGTTCAGGGCGTTCGCGCCCCAGGTCGTGATCACCGAGATGTTCCCGTTCGGCAGGCGCGCCTTCCGCTTCGAACTGCTGCCGCTGCTCGAGGCGATCGCAGGCACCCGGCCGCGGCCCTGGCTCGTCGGCTCGGTCCGCGACATCCTGGTGCGGAAATCGGCCCCCGAGCGTTGTCTATGGATGCGCGATCTGACCCTCGCCCATTACGACCGCGTGCTGGTCCACACCGACCCGGCGCTGGTCCCGTTCGGCCTCACGTTTCCCTACGCCGAGGCGCTTGGCGCCCGGCTCGTGAGCACGGGCTATGTCGTCGAGCCCGGAGCGGCGGCGGAGGACGGGCCGGGGGGCGAGGTGCTGGTGTCGGCCGGGGGCGGGCGGGTCGGCCGGGCGCTGCTCGCGGCGGCGATCGAGGCCCGCCCCCTGTCCGGGCTGCGCGATCGGCCCTGGCGGCTGGTCGGCGGCGGCGATCTTGATCCGACGCGCATCGCCGAGCTCCAGGCGGGCCTGCCGCCCGGCCTCGTGGTGGAGCGCCAGCGCGACGATTTCCAGGCCCTGTTGGCGAAGTGCCTTCTCTCTGTCTCGCAGGCAGGCTACAACACGGTGGTGGAGGTCCTGCGGCTCGGCAAGCCGATGGTTCTCGTTCCGTTCGAAACGGCGACCGAGACCGAACAACGGATCCGGGCGGAGCGACTGACCGGTCTCGGCCTTGCCGAGACGGTCTGGGGGGCGGAATTGACGCCGAGCAGTCTGGCCCGGGCAATTGATCGGGCGGTGAGCCGGCCATCGGAGCGGCGATCGGGACTGGATCTCGACGGCGCGGGGACGAGCGCGCGTCTGATCGCCGCGCTTGCGGCCCGTGCGGCGCCTGCGGAGCCGGACGGATGACCGGTTGGCGCGAGCTCGAGGCGAGCCTCGATGCCTGCGCCGGCCGCGGCGAGGCGATCCGGCTCTGGTGGCGCGACGACGACGCCGGCCGCGATCGGCCGGAGCTCGAGCGCCTGATCGAGCTCGCCGAGCGGCGCGACCTGCCGCTGGCGCTCGCGGTCGTCCCGCTCTGGCTGGAGGCGCCGGTGCAGGCGCTGATCGCGGCGAGCGCCAGGACCACGGTGCTGCAGCACGGCTTCGCCCACGCCAACCACGCGTCCCCGGGCGAGAAGCCGATCGAGTTCGGCGGTCGCGACCTCGCGACCATCGCGGGCGAGCTCAGCGAGGGCCGGAGCCTGCTGATCGACGCCTTCGGCGCGCTCTGTCTCGCGGTCCTGGTCCCGCCCTGGAACCGGCTCGATCCGGGAGTGATTGAGCGCCTGACCGCGTGCGGCTTCACCGGCCTCTCGACCTTCGGCCGCCGGGCGGGTACCGAGGCCGCGCCCGGGCTGGTCCAGATCAACGCCCACCTCGATCCGATCGACTGGCGCGGCTCACGCCTGTTCGTCGGCGAGTCCGCAGCGCTCGAGCGGCTGTGCGCGCTGCTCGACCCGGACGAGCCGATCGGGATCCTGAGCCACCATCTGGCGATGGACGAGCCCGGCTGGAGCTTCCTCGAGCGGCTGCTCGAAGTCCTTGAGAGCCACCCGGCGGCAAGGCTGTGCGCCGCGGGCGAGCTGTTCGCGGCACAGGCCGGGGCGGGCCGATGAGCACCTCGCTGCTCCAGGTCGAGGACCTGGCGGTCGATTTCCTCGCCGACGAGGGCCTGATCGAGGCGGTACGCGGGGTCAGCTTCGCGGTCGAGACCGGCCAGACGGTGGCCCTGGTCGGCGAGAGCGGCTCCGGCAAGACCGTGATCTCGCAGGCGGTCCTCGGCATCCTGCCGCAGAGCGCCCGGATCACCCGTGGCAAAATCATCTTCCGCGACCCGCGCCGCAATCACGAGCCGCTCGATCTTGCGAGCTACGCCGACGACCACCCGGTCCGGCGCTCGATCCGCGGCGGCCGGATCTCGATCATCTTCCAGGAGCCGATGAGCTCGCTCTCACCGCTGCACACGATCGGCGACCAGATCTGCGAGGCCGTGCTGCTGCACACCGACGTGACCGGCGCCGAGGGCAGGGAGCGCACGGTCGAGATGCTGGCGCGGGTCGGCTTCCCCGATCCCGCGCAGGCGTTCCGGACCTATCCGTTCGAGCTCTCGGGTGGTCTGCGCCAGCGCGCGATGATTGCGATGGCGCTGGTCTGCGATCCGGCGCTGCTGATCGCCGACGAGCCGACCACGGCGCTCGACGTCACGATTCAGGCGCAGATCCTGCAGCTGATGCGCGAGCTCCAGCGCGAATTCCACATGGCAATTTTGTTCATAACCCACGACCTCGGCGTGGTCGCCAACGTGGCCGATGACGTGGTCGTGCTGTACCGCGGCCGGATCATGGAGAGCGGCAGCTGCACCACGCTGTTGAGCCGGCCGCAGCATCCCTATCTGCGGGCGCTGCTGCATGCCGTGCCGCGGTTGCACATGGCGCCGAGCGAGCGCCTGACGCCGCTGCGCGAGGTCTCGCCGGCCGGCCGCGCCCTCCTGCTCGAGGACAATCTGGGCGGCGGCAAAGGCGCCGGCCGCGGCCGCGCCAGAGATCACGGTCCGCTGCTCGAGGTCGAGGGCGTGCGCAAGACCTTCCGCACCCGCAAGGGCGGCTGGTTCGCAGGCCATGCCAGGGAGGTGCTCGCGGTCGACGACGTCGGCTTCACGATCGCGCGCGGCGAGTCGTTCGGCCTGGTCGGCGAGAGCGGCTGCGGCAAGACCACGGTCTCGAAGATCCTGATGCGCGCGGTCCGACCCGACGGCGGCCGCATCGTGTTCAACGCCGCCGACGGGCCGATCGACGTGATGGCGCTCGGCGGCCAGGATCTCGGACGCTTTCGCCGCCGTCTGCAGTACATCTTCCAGGACCCGTTCCACTCGCTGAACCCGCGCATGACGGTCTACGACATCGTGGCCGAGCCGCTCGTGATTCACGGCATCGGCGGCCAGCGCGAGCGCCTCGAGCGGGTCAAGGCCCTGCTCTCGGTCGTTGGCCTCGACGTCCGCCATCTGCGCCGCTACCCGCACAGCTTCTCGGGTGGCCAGCGGCAGCGGATCGGGATCGCGCGCTCGCTGGCGCTCGGGCCTGAGATGCTGATCTGCGACGAGCCGGTATCGGCGCTCGATGTCTCGGTCCAGGCCCAGATCCTCAATCTGCTCAAGGATCTGCAGGCCGAGCTCGGGCTCACGTACCTGTTCATCTCGCACAACCTGGCGGTGGTCAAATACATCTGCCAGCGGATCGCGGTGATGTGCGCCGGGCGGATCGTAGAGGTCGCGCCCACCGAGCAGCTGTTCGCGTTGCCGGTGCATCCCTACACCAAGGCCCTGCTCGCTGCGGTGCCCGAGCCCGATCTGTCGCGGCCGCTCGACTTCTCGGCTCTGATGGCTGGCAAGAGCTCGGAGCCGACCGCCTGGCCGGCGCCGTTCACGCTGGGCAACGGCCCGACCCGCCTGATCGACGTCAATAATCGCCACTTCGTCCGGATGAGCCCCGAAGCCGATGCCCAAGCGATTCACAGCGCTGCCTGACGCGGTCCTGCTGTTCGCGGCTGCGCTCTGGCTGACCGCGCCGGCCAGCGCCGGCCAGCCCCCCGGGCCGCCGGACGAGCCCTCGGTGGTCAGCTTCGATGGTGATCCGGGCAAGACCTTCGGCAAGCCCGGCGGCGAGCTCCGCATGCTGGTGGGGCGGGCCAAGGACATTAGGCTGATGGTCGTCTACGGCTACGCCAGGCTGGTCGGCTACAATCAGAAGCTCGAGCTCGTGCCCGACATCCTGAAAGCGGTCGACGTCGAGGACGGGCGCAGCTTCACGCTGCGTCTGCGCAAGGGCCACCGCTGGTCGGACGGCGAGCCGTTCACGAGCGAAGACTTCCGCTACTGGTGGGAGGACGTCGCCAACAACCCGAAGCTCAGCCCGACCGGGCTGCCGCCCGAGCTGATCGTCGAGGGCGAGCCGCCCAAGGTCGAGTTCCCCGACCCCTTGACCGTGCGTTACAGCTGGAGCAAGCCCAACCCCTTCTTTCTGCCGGCTATGGCGCAGGCGACGCCGTTGTTCATCTACATGCCGGCCCATTACCTCAAGCAGTTCCACGAGCGCTACGCCGATCCGAAGAAGCTCTCAGCGCTGATCGAGCAGACCCAGGCGCGCAACTGGGCCCAGCTGCACGGCCGCCACGACGACATGTACAAGTTCGACGATCCGAGTCTGCCGACCCTGCAGCCCTGGCGGCTGGTCACGCGGCCGCCGGCCGAGCGCTTCCTGTTCGAGCGCAATCCCTACTTCCACCGGGTCGACAGCCAGGGCCAGCAGCTGCCCTACATCGACCGCGTCGTGTTCGAGGTCGTCGACGACAAGTTGATCCCGATCAAGACCGGCGCCGGCGAGACCGATCTGCAGTCGCGCGGCCTGTTCTTCAAGCACTACACCTTCCTCAAGGAGAGCCAGGAGCACAGCGGTCTGCTGACCTACCTGTGGCAGACCGCGCAGGGCGCGCATCTCGCGATCTACCCCAATCTCAACGCCACCGACCAGACCTGGCGCCAGCTGTTCCGCGACGTCCGCTTCCGGCGGGCGCTGTCGCTCGCGGTCGACCGCGACGAGATCAATCAGATCATGTATTTCGGCCTCGCTCGCGGCGGCAACAACACGGTGCTGCCGCAGAGCCCGCTGTACAAGCCGGAGTACCGCGAGGAATGGGCGGAGTTCGACCTCGCGAAGGCCAACGCCCTGCTCGACGACATCGGGCTGACCAAGCGCTCGCCCGACGGGCTGCGCCTCTTGCCGGACGGCCGGCCAATGGATCTGGTGATCGAGACCGCCGGCGAGGAGAGCGAGCAGACCGATATCCTCGAGCTGATCCAGGAGAGCTGGCTCAAGATCGGCGTCAGGATCCACAGCAAGCCCTTGCAGCGCGAGATGTTCCGCAACCGGGTGTTCTCCGGCGAAACGCTGATGTCGATCTGGTACGGGCTCGAGAACGGCATCCCGTCCGCCGACATGAGCCCGGCCGAGTTCGCGCCCACCGATCAGAACCAGCTGCAGTGGCCGATGTGGGGCCAGCACTATCAGACCAAGGGCGAGGCCGGGCAGGCGCCGGATTTGCCGGAAGCGGCCGAACTGCTCGGCCTGTTCGGCAAATGGCGGACGGCGACGACCACCGACGAGCGCCGCGAAATCTGGCAGCGTATGCTCTCGATCTACAGCGCCCAGATCTATTCGATCGGCCTGATCGCCGGCATCCTGCAGCCGGTCGCGGCCCGCAAGACCCTGCACAACGTCCCGGCCGAAGGCGTCTACAACTGGGAGCCCGGAGCGCAGTTCGGGATCTATCGGCCCGACACGTTCTGGTTCGAGAAAGCCGGCTGAGCCCGCGCCGGCGTCATTACCGGCCGCCGATCGCCGGATGGGCCGCGCCGCAATCTTCAGCGGCCCCGGGCTCCTGCGCCCGGCCGGAGGTGATCGTGGCCCAGGTCGCGAGCGTCAGCGCGATCAGGATCAGGGCCCACGTCAGGACCACCATGGCCTGCCGGCCGAGGCGGCCCAGCCCTTCGATGGCATGACCGAACACGATCGTCGCCTCATCCAAGACACCCGGCGGCGGCTCCCGATGCAGGCGCCGGCCCACCAGCCCGGGCTCAGCATAATGCGGCAGGCTTGACGCTTGGCTAACGATCGGGCACGCGCCCTCAGCAGCGCCGCGCCTGCTCAACCAGCGGCGCCAGCGGCCGCTCCGGACGGGCGCCGAACTGGCCCAGCACCTCCGCCGCGGCGAGGCCGCCGAGCCGGCCGCAGGTCGCGAGCGGCAGGCCGTGCGTCAGGCCGTAGAGCAGACCCGCGGCGTAGAGGTCGCCGGCGCCGGTGCTGTCGGTCACCCGCGCGACCGGCGCGGCCGGCACCCACTCGGTCTGCTCGCCGGCGACCAGCACCGAGCCGTCGGCGCTGCGGGTGAGCGCGGCGAGCCCGGCCTGGCCGCGCACCAGATCGATCGCCTGCTGCAGGTCGTTGGCGCCGTAGAGGCTGCAGATCTCGACCTCGTTCGCGATCACGATGTCGACGTGACGGGCGATCAGGTCGGCGAACTCCTGGCGCCAGCGGGCGACGCAGAACGGGTCCGAGAGGCTGAGCGCCACCCGCCGACCATGCCGGTGCGCGATGGCCGCCGCCTTCAGGCAGGCCGCCTTGGCGTTCGGGCGATCCCAGAGGTAGCCCTCGAGATAGGTGACCTTGGCGGCCGCGACCTGGTCCTCATCGACGTCATCCGGCCCGAGCTCGACGCAGGCGCCAAGATAAGTGGCCATCGTGCGCTGGGCGTCGGAAGTGACCAGCACCCGGCAGCGCGCGGTCGGCGGCCCCGCGATCAGCGGCCGGGTCGCGAACTCGACGCCGGCCGCGCGGATGTCGTGCGCGAACACCTGGCCCAGCTGATCGCTCTGGACCTTGCCGACGTAGGCCGCGCCAGCGCCGAGCGCCGCGAGCGCCGCCATCGTGTTGGCGCAGGAGCCGCCCGACATCTCGACCGCAGGCCCCATGTGCGCGTAGATCGCGGCCATCCGGTCCTGGTCGATCAGGGTCATCGTGCCCTTGGCGAGCTCCAGGCGCTCGACCAGCCGGTCATCCGCCGGCGCGATCACGTCGACGATCGCATTGCCGAACCCGATCACGTCCAGCCGCGCCGGCGGCTCGTCTGCAGGCATCACCGATCCGCTCCCTGGAATCGCCGGCCGACTATAGAGGCCGTGAACAGCCGGGCAAGCTACCCGCTCGGTCGCAAAGCGTGACATCGGCCGTCGGGTGGCTTAACAAGATCGGCGGCCCTCTCATATCTGAGTGGAACTCCGGCCCGGGTGAGCTCGTGCTCGATGCCTTGATCCTCGGCCTGCGGCAGCTCGCCGACCCGGGCGCGCGCCGGCTGGTGCTCCGGTGCGTGCTGATCGCGATCGCGACCTTCGCGCTGCTGGTGGTCGTCGTCGCCACGGTTCTCAGCAGCATCGATGCGACCGGCATCCCCTGGCTCGACACGCTGCTGACGGTGGTCGGCTCGACGGCGGCGCTGGTGCTCGCCTGGCTGCTGTTCCCGGTCGTGATCGCGGCGGCGCTCGGCTGGTTCGCAGATGACATCGCGCTCGCGGTCGAGCGACGCTACTATCCGGATCTGCCGCCGCCGGTCGGAATGGGCGTCGGCGAGAGCGTCTGGGCGACGGTGCGCTTCACCACGGTCGCCCTGCTGCTCAACATTCTTGCTCTGCCGCTCTATCTTGTGCCGGGCGCCAACATCCTGGCCTACCTCGCGCTCAACGGCTATCTGCTCGGGCGCGAGTACTTCGAGCTGGTGGCCGGGCGAAGGCTGGCCTGGTCGAAGGTCGCGGGGATCCGCCAGCGGGCCCGCGGGCGGCTGTGGCTCGCGGGCATCGCGATCGCCCTGCTGCTGAGCATGCCGGGGCTCAACCTGGTCGCGCCGGTGGTCGCGATCGCGTTCATGGTCCACCTCTTTGAAGGTTTGCGCCGGGGCGCGGGCGTGCTCTCGGCCGCACCTCGGCCGCGGTCGCGGGGCGTGACCGCGGCGCCGCACCTTGGCGATGGAAGTGTTTGACTTGGCCTGAACGGGTCTTTAATCGGTACCTCGGATTTTCCTGGCCGTTCGAGGCGACTTAGCGTTCTTCGTTAATGGATCACTGAACAATCCCGCAAGCGAGGTGTTGCGTAGCCATGTTCCGCAAGAAAGACACCGAGAATGAACTGCCGGCCAGCGGTGAAGGGGCCTTTCGCCGGCCCGCAGCCGATGCCGCGCCCAAGCCTGGCGCGCAACCCGATCTGCCGCGCCGGAAGGTCGATCTGCCGGGACCGGGCGGCGCGCCCGCCGCTGGCGTGGGGAGCACCGAGGCGACCGGCGCCGCGTCTACGGGACTGGCCGATCCCGACCGTTTCGGCGGCAAGCGCCTGATCGTCGGCGAGGGCATCCGGCTGTCCGGCGAGATCAGCTCCTGTGATCGACTGGTGGTCGAGGGCGAGGTCGAGGTCACGTTGAACGACACGCTCGCGCTCGAGATCGCGCGCTCGGGCCGCTTCACCGGCGGCTGCGAGGTCGAGGAGGCCGACATCAGCGGCATTTACGAGGGCGATCTCACGGTCCGCAAGCGGCTGTTCGTCC
>DATAOG010000173.1:0-4336 GCA_036265855.1 Geminicoccaceae bacterium
CTTCAAGGCGGCGCTCGTGCACTACGCGTCGCGGATGGCGAGCGAGCTCGCGCCCAAGCACATCCGGGTCAACGCGGTTTCGCCCGGCAACACCTACTTCGAGGGCGGCATCTGGCAGCACATCGAGCGCAACCTGCCCGATCTGTTCAAGGAGGCGATGAGCAAGAACCCCTGGGGCCGGATGGCGACCGACCAGGAGGTCGCGAACGCCGCGGTGTTCCTGGCGAGTCCGGTGTCCAGCTTCACGACCGGGGTCAACCTCGTGGTCGACGGCGCTCTCACCCGCCGGGTGCAGTACTAGCCGGCGGCCGCCCAGCTTCCGAGCTGCTTTCGACCCCGACAATCGCCGGGCCCTCGCCGCCATAGAAGAAGCATCGGCGCTCCCGATCGGTGCCCTTTGCCGCCCGCGCGATCATCCGGCGGAACACCAGATGCGGCATCCCATGCACGAGATGACGCAGCTGGCCGCCGACGCCTCCGATCTCGGGCATCATCTGCAGCAGGTCGCTGCCGGTCCGTCGGCTGCGCGCCCGGGTGGCCCCGGCCGCCGACAAAGACCTTCGCAAGCGTATCGTTCCGAGGGCCAGCTGCTCGCTCTGGGAGCGCAGCCGATCCAGCAGGTCTTGGATCTCCGACCGTGGACGTGCCATCGACTGAGCCATTGGGAGGTCGACGATGGTGCTGTCACAGCATCGTCGAGACACATTGCAATGACAGCGTTCAACCAGCACGATTGAGATGAGCTTGCCTCGCGACCCTGCCCCCCGCCCTCGTCGAGCTTGATCAGTGGCGTGACCTTATGGTCGGCTGAGGCGGTCAACCGCTGGGTGAAGGACCAGGGCTTCGGGGCGCGACCGGTCGCCGATCGAGGAAGCGCTCGAGCGCCTCCCGGCGATCGCGGCACGTAGCCCGCGACGCTGCGGCTCAGAACACCGGGATCAGGTTTTCCGGGTCGAAGGCGACGGTCTCGCCGTCGACGCCGATCTCCGGCAGCGCCGGAAACGCGATCCCGTGCGGCTCGACGAAGCCCTTCATCTTGAGCACCGCCTGGCGCCAGTTGTCGCGCCGCTGCTCGAGCGTGAGCACGCCCAAGCCCGCGCTGCGCGCCGCCTCCTCGAGCAGGTGATGCGCCGGCCCGAAGGTCGCCGGCAGCTCCCAGAAGTCCTTGGGCGGCTCGTACAGCACGCCCGAGAGGAACACGAAGCCCGCGCGCAGCTGGCGGGTGATCGTCTGCTTCTCCTCCGCGCCGAGCCCGGGCAGGATCTTCTGCAGGATCGTCAGGCAGATGCCGAGATGGCGCGCCTCGTCCTGGCCGATGCAGCGGAACGCCTCCTTCAGCACCGGGATCGTGGTCCGCTGGTGCATCGCGTGGAACAAGGTCGCGGCCGCCATCTCGCCGAACAGGAACGAGGTGAAGAGGATCGGCACCGGGTATTTGTGCACGCCCTTCTTGAACGCTTCCCAGTAGCGGGCGCCGTTGTGGTAGAGCCACTCGATGTTGTTGCGGGCGAGCTTGCCCAGCGGCGTCTGCGGCTCGAAGCCGAGCGGCCCGCCCGGCGTGAACAGCTGGATCGCGCGCCCGCACACCTCCTCGTGATTCACTTCATCCCTGGTGACCGAGAAGAAGCACTTGCGGATCGGGTCCTCCTCGTGGGTCTCGTAGGTGTGGATCATCGCGCGCGCGAACACCGCCGGCCCCGAGCTGTCGAACACCGACAGGAGCCCGAACCAGTAGCCGATCGCGTAGCGCTGATCCTGGGTGAAGACGTCGACGTCGAGCGTGTTCCAGGGCAGCCGCGAGGGCGCCCAGCCCGGATCGCGCGCCTGCTCGTAGATCTCGAGCAGCTTCGGCGTCTCGACCCGCCACTCGATCGGAAAAATGTTCATCGGCGGCAGCGCCGGCGCGTCCTCGGCCCCGAAGAGGATCTCCTCGGGGTCCGGCTGCTTTTCCGGAACAAATGGCGGCGTTTGCGTACGTTGCGCGAGATCGTTCACATCCACCATCAACCGATCTCCAGATTCCGGCTGCCCGCTGCGGCTCGCAAGCGAGATATACGAGGGTGGATGGCGCGTTCAAGTTTTCCCGCGCCGGTAGAGTCAGAGCGCCGAACGGATCCAGCCACTTGGCCCGTTGCTTGGCATGACGCAAGCTCTGTCGAGCTCGGTCAGGGGAGACTTGCGATGAAGAGCCGCTCGCTCGTGCGGATCGCGGCCGCTGCCGGCCTGACATCCCGGGCCGGTTTTCATGGCCACCTCCACCGCGAAAGCGCGGTCGCCGGCAAAGCGTGCGACGGAGACCGCATGTCCGGCCCGGGGCTGGCGCCGGACAAGGTAGTCGGCGAGCTTGGGGTCAAAATTGGGATGGTCGAAGCGGATCACGAACTGACTGGCTTTGATCGGCGTCGACGTCCATTGGGGATTCACCATCTCACAGCCACTGACCAGCCACGTCAGCGCCAGGACCAGGCTACCGCGCCCGATGCTGCTCCGGAATCCGCCCTCGGTGAGGTCGGCAGACTAGGCACATCGTACATGTCTTTGACTCCGATATCTTCTCAACAATTCATGGCAGAGGCTCAGCCTATACCATAGGCTGAGCATCTCTCCCCGCTGAGAACAACCTATGTTTGTATATGCCCAAGTCCTCAACGGAGCGGAATCCGAGAGGCAATCGCAGACCACGCCCGGCCCCGAGACTAGGTCGGCAAATACGATCTGAGCGCGCCCCCCGACGCCAGTCTGCTCGTTCAAGTCCGGCCAGGTTCGCGCCGCGGCCGGCGCCGACCCCGCCGGCGGCAGTGGCTATCTGCGCGCTAGACGAGGTGCCAGAGCGGCACGGCGACGAACCAGAGAATGTAGGTCAGGGACACCACCATCAGGCCATCGATCCGCTCGGCTTGCGGCGGCCGGCGCGTCCGCGCGGCTAGCATGAGCAGCAACAGCAGAGCGTGCGGCAGGACGCCGTAGCCGATGCCGCCGAGCAGCGGCGCCAATACCGGCAGGCGCTCGAGGGCGAGGGCAAGGCCGGCCGCCAGCACGGTGCAGAGCGCGGCGATCGCATACGCACCGCGGATGCCCGCCCGGACTGCAAGCGTCCGTTTGCCGACCGCGCGATCGGCGTCGTGGTCCGGCACGCCCGAGAGCGTGATGCCGGGCAGCACCGAGAGGAGCAGCGGCAGGCTGAGCAGCCAGGGCAGGCCCGCGGACCAGGTGCCGCCCTGGAAGATGAAGCCCGCGACGATCACGCCGGTGCTGTGGGTCAGGCCGACGTCGAGCTCGCCCAGGCCCCGGTAGCAGAGCTTGGCCGGCGGCACCGTGTAGCCCAGCGCGAGCACGGTCATCGCGGCCAGTAACGGCCCGGCGCTGGCGCCCGAGGCCCCGGTGCCGGCAATCAGCGCGACCGCTGACAGCAGCGCCAGCCCGAGCGCCGCGGCGAGGCCGTGGCGGACCTCGCGGAAGCTGAGCGCGCCGGTGGTCAGCACGCGCGAGCCGCCGGTGAACGGCCCGAAGTTGCGATTGAGCCGGTCGGTCTCGAAATCGAACTGCTCGTTGGCGAGCACCGCGCTGACCTCGATGAAGAACAGGCAGAGCAGCCCCCACCAGAAGGCGCCAGCGTCGATCCGACCGGTGATCGTCGCCGCCGCCAACGCGCCGATCGTGTAGCCGAGCCAGGTCATCGGATAGAACTGCAGCCGGATCGCCCTCAGCCAGGTCGTCAACTTGCGGCGGCCCCGCTGCGCGCCGGAGAACGGGCCTTCGTGCAGCCGGGCGCCCGCGGCCTCGGCAGCGCCAATCCAGGCCCGCCGTCGCTCGGGCGAAGAGCTCCTGACCGGGCCGAAGCGGCGGATCCGCGCGACCTCAATGCCGCAGAAGCCGAGGATCGCGCGCGCCATTGCCCTGTCGCCGGGCGCGCCATAGATCCAGCGCCAGACCCAGCCGGGCGTGTCGGTCGTGGTCAAGAGTTCGGCGGTTTTGCCGCCGAGCAACGGCCGGTAGCCGCTGCGGCCGGTCTCCTCGAAGGCAAAGCCCGGCGCCAGGATCCGGTCGAGAAAGCCCTTGAGCAGCGCGGGCATCGTGCCCCACCAGGTCGGGTAGACGAACACCAGATGGTCCGCCCAGGCGATCAGGGCGGCGGCGCGCTCAAGATCGGGCTCGACGCTCTGGTGGGCGAACACCCTGGTGCGGACGTGGGGGTCGAACTCCAGCGCCGCGAGTTCCAGGAGCTCGACCGCCGCGCCGGCGCGCGCGGCCCCGGCGGCATAGGCGGCCGCGAGCGCGCCCGCGAGGCTAAGCCGGCGCGGATGCCCGACCACCACCAGCACCTTGAGGGGCGCCC
>DATAOG010000174.1:0-3521 GCA_036265855.1 Geminicoccaceae bacterium
GCCGTCGTTCAGTGACGCTGTGCCGGTGACGAACGAGGCGTTATCCGACGCGAGGGGGAGGATGGAATCGCATGGGCAGCGAGCGCGGGCGTGCCATGCTGGCCGGGCTGGGCGCTATCGGCCTGTGGGCGTTGTTGGCACCTTTGGGCGTGGCCGCCGGTCCGGTGCCGCCGTTCCTGCTGACCGCGCTCAGCTTCGCCGTGGGCGGCACGGTCGGGCTGATGCTCCAGCTCGCGGGCGGGCGCTCGACCGCCGCGCTGCTCCGCGTCCCCGGGGTCGCCTGGCTGCTCGGCGTCGGTGCCTTCTTCGGCTACCACGCCCTCTACTTCACCGCGCTGCAGAGCCTGCCGCCGGTCGAGGCGCTTCTGATCATCAACCTGTGGCCGCTCCTGATCGTGCTGTTCACCGGCCTCTTGCCTGGCGAGCGGTTGCTGCCGGGCCATCTCTTGGGCGTCGCCTGCGGCCTCGCCGGGGCGGCGATCCTGGTGCTCGGCAAGGCCGGGCCGCTGCCGGACCTGCCCGGGTCCGGCTCCCTCGGCTACGCCGCCGCGATCGGCTGCGCCCTGATCTGGTCCGGCTACTCGGTCCTCAACCGGCGCCTCGTCGCCGACGTGCCGAGCGACGCCGTGACCGGCTTCTGTCTGGCCACGGCGGTCCTGGCGTTCTTCGCCCACCTCGCGCTCGAGCCGTCGGGCTGGCCGCGCGGGTGGGCCTGGCTTGCTGTCCTGGGCTTGGGTCTGGGGCCGGTCGGAGCCGCGTTCTTCCTCTGGGACCGGGGCACCAAGCGCGGCTCTTTGCAGGTGCTGGGGGCGGCCGCCTATCTGGCTCATCTGATCGGCACCGTCCTTCTCCTGCTCATGGGCCGGGGGCGCCCAAGCCTGGGGCTCGCGGTCGCCGCCGTGCTGATCGTCGGCGGGGCCGCGATGGCGGGCCGAGCGCGCCCACGGCCGGCCGCAGCGCTCAGCGCCGGAACACGATCATGACGTGGCTGAGATTCCTGGCCGCCGCGAAGTTCCAACGGTCGTCCCCTGCTGGGATCCCGACCCGCCCGCTGGTCGCGTCATCCCAGGCGCTTGACCGGCGGGGCGGTCCGGCCATCTTCTCTGCCGGGTCGCGATGCTGGTTGAGCATCATCACAAGGTTGACAATCCAGAGTTCGTGAGTATGAGGACGGGCGTGACGACGGGCAGAAGCGAGGTCAACCGCATGCCCGGCGGCTGGCGTGGGATTGCCGGGCGTGGCTCGGTCGTTCGTTAGCGACACCCTCCATCGACTGGCGGAAGGGTCGGCGCGCCGCGAGCGCGTTCTGGGCCAGCTTGATGTCACGTTGATGCGGCTGATCTGGCTCGCTGCCAGGGCGCTGCCGGTCGACCGGGCCTCGGCGCTGGGCGACCATATCGGCCGCTGGTTCGGCCCGCGCGTCGGCCGCCAGCGGCACGTGCTCGACAGCCTCGCGGTGGCCTTCCCGGAACGCGACGACGCTTGGCTCGAACAGACGGCGGTCGCGATCTGGGGCGAGATCGGGCGCGTGCTCGCCGAATACCCGCATCTGCCCGAAATCTGCGCCGGCGGTTCCGAGCCTCGCCTCGCGCTGGTCAGTCATTTCGATCTCGAGCCGGTCCGGCGCGGCCGGCCCGCAATGATCTTCGTGGCCCCCCACCAGGCCAACTGGAACCTGCCGGCGATGGTCGGCCGGCTCGGGGACTTTCCGTTCAGCGTGCTCTTCCGCGGTCAGCGCAATCCCCGCCTCGAGGCGCTGATCGGGCGCTGGCGCAACACCATTCCTGTGCGCTTCATCGACGCTGCCGCGGGGCCGCGCTCGATCCTTCAGGAGCTCGCCGCGGGTCGCAGCGTCGGCCTGCAGATGGATCACCGCTTCGAGGCCGGCGAGGCGGTGCCCTATTTCGGCATCGAGGCGCCGACCTTGACGATCCCGGCGCGACTCGCGGTCAAGCTCGGCACCGGCTCGTGCCGACCCGGATCGAGCGCCTCGAGGGCGCCCGCTTCCGGATCACGCTGCACGAGCCGATCCATGCCGACCCTGCGTTCGCCGACCCGCGGCTCGCCGCCCGGCGCATGACCGAGCAGGTCAACGCGCATTTCGAGCGCTGGATCCGGGCCCGGCCCGAGCAGTGGATCTGTGCCAAGCGGCGCTGGCCCAAGGACGCGATCCGCGGCGTCCATGCCCGGCGGCGCGCCCGGCCGGCGTCGATCGGCACGGCGCCCGCCTGAACCTGCGGCTTCGGCGGCGGCCGCGCCCTAGTCCACGTCGGGCTCACGACGGGCTTGCCAAGCACGAGCTTGGGCCCATTATGTCCTGGTGTCGCTTCCTCAGCCCTCAGTCGATCGCGATGGAGCGCCTCCCCGACATGAGATCCGAACGCCCGCCGAAGCTCCAGCTGCGCCAGCTGCTCGGGCACGAGATCGCCAACCATGAGCTGATCGGCTCGCGCGTCGTTCCGATCGAGGCCCCATCGGTGGCGCACGCGCTGCTGGTCGCACGGGTCCAGGACGTGCTGAGCCGGCAGCTGATCGGCCGGCCGTGGCGCGTCCTGCGCGACGCCCAGGTGCGCGCCGGCGAGGCCCACGTGCTTCCCGATCCCGCGATCGTCGTCGAGGTGATGTCGCCGACCACGGCCGTGCGCGATCGGGGCGCCAAGCGTCTGGGCTATTTCCAGATCGCCGATTTGCAACACTACGTGCTTCTCAGCAGCAGCCAGCACTGTCTCGAGGTGTTCAGCCGCCAGAGCGGCAGCGAATGGTGCTATCGCAACTATTCCGACGACTCGAGCCGCCTGGTCGAGCTGCCGGGTTTTGACATCTGCCTGCACCTGATGGCGATTTACGAGGGCATCGATCTCGACGAGCAGGGTTTGCCGGACGAGTAACCCGCGGCTCGCGACCGCGCACGCCGGCATCAGGCGATCGCAGGCCCAGGCGCGGAGACTCGAACCATCAGATCGGGCGAGAATCACCGCCTCGGATGGGCGCGCCGTGCCCCGTCGGGATCGATCGGATCGCGCAGTCGCGAGGCGGTCGGCAGATGCCGGAGGGTCAGCCGCCCGCGGCCTGGAGTGCCGGTCGCCTCTGCGCGCGGTCGCGCTCCGCCTCTGCCTTCTCTTCCTGGCGCCGGACGTGAGCCAGCTGCTGCTCGAGCTGCCCGACCCGGCGCCGCAGGCGCCGCGCCCGATAGCGCCGGCTGAGCTCGCCGAGCCAGACTCCGGTGCCGCCGACCAGGACGCCCACAATCAGCCCGAACAGGAACGCGCCATAGAGCGGCAGCTCGATCGTGACCGGCAGCGGCGCGAAATTGACCTCGACCGGCGTGCGGTTGGCGATCGCGAAGGCCACGATCACGATCAGCGCGACCAGCCCGAGCAGCAGACGGAAAAACCTGACCATCGATGCTCCTCGCAGCCGGACCCGCGGCCCGCGCGCCGCTAAGACCCGGCGTTCAGCCGCTCGCGCAGCTCCTTGCCGGTCTTGAAATACGGGACCACCTTGTCGGGCACCTTGACCTC
>DATAOG010000175.1:0-6729 GCA_036265855.1 Geminicoccaceae bacterium
ATGCTTGTTTGATCCGAGCTTCATCCAATCCACGTCCACCAAAGCAAGGAAGCGTCGAATACTGTCGATGCGAACCTCCAGCGGCGCTGGAGTGCATTGATAGGAAGATTGATTCCGAGCCGCGCTGGAGGCATCGGATCAATCCGGGCGGACAATGCGGTCCTGAGCGGGAGCTGCCGTCCGGAGAATCAGGCGGCGGTGCCGGCGCCGGGAAGGGCGTGGGCGTGGTCGAGCGCGTAGCCGGTCGCGCGCACGGTGCGCAGGATGTCGGGCTCGCCGCCGGCGTTCAGCGCCCGGCGCAGGCGGCGGATCGTGGCGTCGACCGTGCGCAGCTCGACGTCCTGGTTCTGGCCCCAGACCAGGTCGAGCAGCTGGTCGCGCGAGAAGACCCGGCCCGGGCTCTGCAACAGCTGCCGCAGCAGGCGGAACTCGGTCGGGCTGAGGTGGACCTCGCGGGCGCCGCGCGCGACCCGGTGCGCGACCAGATCCATCGACAGGTCGGCAAACCGCAGGACCTCGGCGGCGAACGCCGGCCGCACCCGGCGCAGCACGGCGCGCGCCCGGGCGATCAGCTCGTCGATCGAGAACGGCTTCGTGATGTAGTCGTCGGCGCCGGTGTCGAGCCCCTTCAGGCGGTCCGGCTCCTCGGTCCGCGCGGTCAGCATGATGATCGGCAGATTGGCGGTCTCCTTCTTGCGCCGGAGCTGCCGGCAGAGCTCGAGCCCGGACATCCAGGGCAGCATCCAGTCGAGCAGGACCAGATCGGGCGGCCGCTCGGCGATCAGCGTCAGCGCCTCGTCGCTGTCGAACGCCTGCTCGACCTCGAACCCGGCGCGCTCGAGGTTGTAGGCGAGCAGCTGCTGCAGCGCGGCCTCGTCCTCGACCACCAGGACCAGGGGCTTCATGGCGCGATCCGCCTCAAAGGTTGCTCCCCAAGGGCGCCGCCTGCAGGGCTCCGGGCGGCTGCGGCATCCGGTTGATCCGCTGGCCGTGCACCATGTAGTGGATCCTCTCGGCGATGTTGGTCGCGTGATCGCCGATCCGCTCCAGATTCTTGGCGATGAACAGGAGCTCGATCGAGGCGCTGATGTTGCGCGGGTCCTCGAGCATGTAGGTCGAGAGCTCGCGGAACAGGCTGTTGTACATCGCGTCGACCTCGTCGTCGCGGTGCCAGGCGGCGACGGCGCGCTCGGCGTCGCGCTCGGCGTAGGCGTCGAGCACCTCCTTGATCATCGCCTGGGCGATCTGGGCCATCCGCGGGATCACGTATTGCGACTGCACCGGCGGCACCTTGGCCAGCCGCTCGACCCGCTTGGCGATGTTGACCGCGTAGTCGCCGATCCGCTCGAGATCGTTCGAGATCTTCATCGCCATCGCGATCACCCGGAGATCGATCGCCATCGGCTGGCGGGTCGCGAGCACCCGGATCGCGAGCGTGTCGATCTCCTCCTCGAGGTCGTCGATCCGGTCGTCGTGTTCGATCACGCGGGCCGCGAGCTCGGTGTTGCGATTGGCGAGCGCCTCGATCGTCGAGGCGAGCTGCTGCTCGACCAGGCCGCCCATCTCGCAGATCTTGCGGGTCAGGAGATTGAGCTGCTGGTCGTAGGACTTGACGGTATGGTCGTTGGGCATCAGGGCAGTCCGGATCCGGGGGTCAGCCGAAGCGGCCGGTGATGTAGTCCTGGGTCATCGACTGCTTCGGATTGGTGAAGATCCGCTCGGTCTCGTCGTGCTCGATCATCTTGCCGAGGTGGAAGAAGGCGGTGTACTGCGAGACCCGGGCCGCCTGCTGCATGTTGTGGGTGACGATCACGATCGTGAAGTTCTCGCGCAGCTCGTCGATCAGCTCCTCGATCCGGGCGGTGGCGATCGGGTCGAGCGCCGAGCAGGGCTCGTCCATCAGAATGACCTCCGGGCTGACCGCGATCGCGCGGGCGATGCAGAGCCGCTGCTGCTGCCCGCCCGACAGCCCGAGCCCGCTCTGGCCGAGCTTGTCGCGGACCTCGTCCCAGAGCGCCGCCCGCCGCAGCGCCGCCTCGACCCGATCCTGCATCTCCGAGGCCGGCAGGCTCTCGTACAGCCGGATGCCGAAGGCGATGTTGTCGAAGATCGACATCGGGAACGGCGTCGGCTTCTGGAACACCATGCCGATCCGGCCGCGCAACAGGTTCAGGTCCTGCTTGGGCGACAGGATGTCCTCGCCGTCGAACAGGACCTCGCCGGTGGCGCGCTGCCCGGGATAGAGGCTGTACATCCGGTTCAGCACGCGCAGCAGCGTCGACTTGCCGCAGCCGGACGGCCCGATGAACGCGGTGACCAGGCCGTCGTAGACCGGCAGCGTGATCTCGTGCAGCGCCTTGAAGTCATTGTAGAAAAAGGACAGGTCGCGAATGCTGATCTTGTGCGCAGCCTGGCTCGCGCCGGCGGCCGCCGCGCTCGCCTGACCGGCATTGGCGCTCGGCAGTCGGGGGGCGCTCACCCTGGCCTGGGCGAAGCTCATCGCGATGCTCCCTTGGTGCTCAAGCTGGCGAGCACGCGGGCACAGATGCTGAGCGCCAGAATGAAGGCGGTGATCAGCAGCGCGCCCGCCCAGGCCAGTCGTTGCCAGTCTTCGTAGGGGCTGAGGGCGAACTGGAAGATGACCACCGGCAGGTTGGCCATCGGGCCGTTCATGTTGGTGGTCCAGAACTGGTTGTTCAGCGCGGTGAACAGGAGCGGCGCGGTCTCGCCGCTGATCCGGGCGACCGCCAGCAGAGCGCCGGTGATCATGCCGTTGCGGGCGGCGCGATAGGCGACGCTGGTGATCACCTTCCATTGCGCGGCACCGAGCGCGGCGGCCGCCTCGCGCATCGAGGCGGGCACCAGGTTCAGCATGTCCTCCGTCGTGCGCACGACCACCGGCAGCACGATGATCGCGAGCGCCATGGCGCCGGCCCAGGCCGAGAAGTGGCCGACCTGGACGACGATGATCTCGTAGATGAACAGCCCGACCACGATCGAGGGCGCGCTCAACAGGATGTCGTTGATGAAGCGGATCACTTCCGCGAGCGGCCGGCTCTTGCCGTACTCTGCGAGGTAGGTTCCGGCGAGGATGCCGATCGGCGTGCCGACCAGCGTCGCGACGACGGTCATGACCACGCTGCCGTAAATCGCGTTCGCGAGCCCGCCGGCGCTGCCCGGCGGCGGCGTCGGCTGGGTGAAGACCGCACCGCTCAGGCCGTCGATGCCGTTGTAGACCAGCGTCCAGAGGATCGCGATCAGCCAGAACAGGCCGATGCCGGCGGCGCCGACCGCGAGCGTCAGCGCTGTGTAGTTGACCAGGCGGCGGCGTTCGTAAAGCGTCATGGGTCGATGGTCCGGGCGGGCTCAGCTGCCGAGGCGCCGCTTCATGCGGATCAGCAGGAACTTGGCGATCGCCAGCACCACGAAGGTGATCGCGAACAGGATCAGGCCGAGCGCGATCAGCGAGGACAGGTAGAGGTCGCCGACCGCCTCAGTGAACTCGTTGGCGATCGAGGCCGAGATCGTGGTCCCGGGCGCCAGCAGCGAGGCCTTGACCCGGTGCGCGTTGCCGATCACGAAGGTCACCGCCATGGTCTCGCCGAGCGCGCGGCCGAGGCCCAGGATGATGCCGCCGACCACGCCGATCCGGGTCGCGGGCAGCACCACCCGCCAGACGACCTCCGAGGTGGTGGCACCCAGCCCATAGGCCGACTCTTTGAGCAGCGGCGGCACCTGCTCGAACACCTCGCGCATGATCGCGGTGATGAACGGCAGGACCATGATCGCGAGGATCAGCCCCGCGGTCAGCATGCCGATGCCGTAGGGCGGCCCCTTGAACAGGGCGCCGATCAACGGCAGATGCCCGAAGGTCGCGATCAGGAACGGCTGCACCGAGGTCTGCAGGATCGGCGCGAACACGAAGAAGCCCCAGATCCCGTAGATGATGCTCGGGATGCCGGCGAGCAGCTCGACCGCGATCCCGACCGGCCGGCGCAGCCAAGGCGGCGCGAGCTCGGTGAGGAAGACCGCGATGCCGAAGCTGATCGGAATGCCGATGATCATCGCGACCAGCGAGGTGATCAGCGTGCCGTAGATCGGGGCGAGTGCCCCGAACTTTTCGGTCACCGGGTTCCAGACCTCGGTCGTGAGGAAGCCGAAGCCGAAGGTCGAGAGCGCGGGCCAGGCGCCCTTGATCAGCGCGACGATGACGCCGCCCAGCACGAGCAGGACCGCGAGCGCAAAGCCGAGCGTCAGCCAGCGGAAGACGTCGTCGAGCTGGCGCTGCCGGCGGACCCGCTGCGCCAGCCGTGCCTGCGGGATGCTGCCGATCGCGATTGCCATGGGTCGCCGTCGTGCCTGGAGGGACATGCGGAGGGGACCCGCGCTTGGGGCGCGATCCCCTCCTTTTGGGAGTTACCGAGCCGTCACTGCGCCGAAGCGGTCCAGATCGGCTTGCCGCCGGCGCCCTTGATCTTCTGCTGCCACATCTGCTCGACCAGATCGACGACCTGGTCCGGGATCGCCACGTAGTGCAGCTGCTCGGCCATGGCGTCGCCCTTGGCGTAGCTCCAGGCGAAGAACTTGAGCGCCTCCTGCGCGGCTGCCGGATTGTCCGGCTGCTCGTACATCAAGATGAAGCTCGCGCCGGTAATCGGCCAGCTGTCGTCGCCGGGCTGGTCGGTCAGGATGACGTAGAAACCCTCGGCTTTGGCCCAGTCGGCATGGGCGGCCGCGGCCTGGAAGCTCGCGCTGGTCGGCTCGACCGTCTTGCCCGCCTGGTTGAGCATCAGCGTATAGGGCAGCTTGTTCTGCAGCGCGTAGGCGTACTCGACGTAGCCGATCGCGCCGTCGGTCCGCTGGACGTTGTTGGCCACGCCCTCGTTGCCCTTGGCGCCGATCCCGACCGGCCATTGCACCGAAGCGTCGGCGCCGATGTTGCCCTTCCAGTCCGAGCTCGCCTTGGCCAGATAGTTGGTGAACAGGAAGGTCGTGCCCGAGCCGTCGGAGCGATGCACGACCGCGATCGCGGTGTCGGGCAGCTGGACGCCAGGATTCAGCTTCGCGATCTGGTCGTCGTTCCAGCTGGTGATGTTGCCCATGAAGATGTCGGCAAGGGTCTTGCCGTCGAGCTTGAGCTGCCCCGACTGGATGCCCTGGACGTTCACCACCGGGACGACGCCGCCCATGATCATCGGGAACTGGACCAGGCCGGCGGCCTTCAGCTCTTCCGGCTCGAGCGGCTTGTCCGAGGCGCCGAAGGTCACGGTCTTGGCCTTGATCTGCCGGATGCCGCCGCCCGAGCCGATCGACTGGTAGTTCAACTGGTTGCCGGTCTCTTTCTGATAGGCCTCGGCCCATTTGGCGTAGATCGGATAGGGGAACGTGGCGCCGGCGCCCGAGATCTCGGCGCCGAACGCGCTCGGGGCCATCAAGGCGGCAGCGCCACCGATCACGGCGGCACGAGCGAGAATTCCGAGGTGCCAGGCCGCACCCGGACGATCGCGCCGGACGGCTGACGGCGTCGTGCGCTTCATGGCCGTGTTCCTCCTTGGCGATAGTGCGATGCGGGAGATATCGGTTCAGGAAGCGTGGGTATGATGACGGTTCGGTGACAGTATCGTGACAATCGGGGCGTCGGTGAGCGAGAGCCTCGGCGCGCGGCCACCGGCGTTATGTCGCACCCAACGGTAGAAAGACGGTCACGGTCGTGCCTCGGCCGAGCTCGCTCTCGATCGCGAGATGGCCGCGGTGGCGGCGCAGAATGTGCTTGACGATCGCGAGGCCGAGCCCGGTGCCGCCGAGCTGGCGCGAGCGCGCCGGATCGACCCGGAAGAACCGCTCGGTGACCCGCGGCAGGTGCTCGCGGGCGATGCCCTGGCCGCGGTCGCTGACGACGACCCGAAGCGCGGCGCGCCCGGTCAGGGGACCCGCCCCCGGCGGCGCCGCGGACACGTGCTCGCCGCGAATCGTGACCTCGCCCGCGGGCCCGCCATACTTGATCGCGTTGTCGATCAGGTTGGTGAGCAGCTGCACGAGCTGGTCGCGATCGGCGATCACCTTGGGCAAGGGCTCGGCGAGCGCGAGATCGAGACGGGCATTGCGCTGCTCGGCATAAGGCTGGAGCGCGCGGACGACGCTGCGCAGGCATTCGGCCGGGTCGACCCGCTCGCTCGGCGGCTGGTGCTCGCTCTGCTCGATCCGCGAGAGCGACAACAGATCGTCGACCAGCCGCGACATCCGGGCGGCCTCGCCGGCCATGGTCTGGAGAAAGCGCTCGCGCGCCTCGGAATCGTCGCGCGCCGGCCCGGCGAGCGTGTCGATGAAGCCGCGCAGCGCGGTCAGCGGCGTGCGCAGCTCGTGGCTGGCGTTGGCGACGAAGTCCTGGCGAATGCGCTCGATCATCAGCTGCTCGGTGAGCTCGCGCAGGCCGATCAGGGCGGCCGCCTGCCGGCGCAGCCGGACCGGCACGATCAGGACGCTGAAGGCGCGCGACGGCGGCCCCGGCAGCTGCAGCGTGAGCTGGGCTTCGCCGTGCTCCTGGAGCGCCTCGTCGACCGCCGCGAGCAGGCCGGGATCGCGCAGGCTCGCCTCGATCGGCCTGCCAACCGGCGGCTGCCCGAACAGCGCCGCGGCCGCCTTGTTGGCGCCGGCCACCTGGCGCTCACGGCCGACCAGGAGCAAGGGGTCCGGCAGCGCATCCAGGAGCGTGGCAAGCAATCGGTCGGT
>DATAOG010000176.1:0-1802 GCA_036265855.1 Geminicoccaceae bacterium
GGAACCATAGCCCAAAGGCTAGCGAAATCGCGGATCTTGACAGCTTAGTTAATCTAGGCTAAGAAGCGGAAAAGGGTCTGCTGCCTAACCGGCCGTTAACGCGTGCCCGTTAACCCTTGGCACGGCGGGTCCATGCGACCGTGGGACTCCCTGCCGGCGCGGAGCGCGGGAACGTCCGCTGGCTCGGGCTGGAGGTGGGCGGCGGGTCGTGCCGGCGGCTTGCCGGGATGCGAGCCTTCACCGCTTGCGGGCGGGCTTGCCGAGCAGCAGGATCAGCGGCATCGCCAGGATCGAGGTCAGCGTGCAGAGGTAGAAGACGTCGACATAGCCGATCATCATCGCCTGGCGCGTGATCTCGTGGTCGAGCTCGGCGAGCGATAACGGGTCGGCGAGGCCGCCGCCGACCGGCAACGTGGTATGGCGCAGGATCTCGTTGTAGGCGGTGACCTGCTCGACCAGCACGCCTCGGTTGATACCGGTGGTCCGCACCAGGATCGCGAGCGCGGTCGCGATGCCGATCGAGGAGCCGATCGAGCGGATCAGGTTCCACATCGAAGCGCCTTCGGTGCGGTGTGCCGGCGCCAGCGTCGCGAAGGTAAGGACGCCCAAGGGCCCGATGATCGAGCCGGCGCCGATCCCCTGCATCAGCCCGGTCCAGAACACCGCCGAGGAGGCGACCTCGAGGTTCCACCTCGACATCCAGAAGCTCGACGCCGCGAGCACCAGGAAGCCCGCCGCGATCTGCAGCCGGAGATCGATCGCCTGGCCGATCCGGGCCAGGATCATCATCGCCATGAACAGGCCGAGCCCGCGCGGGCTCAGCAGGAGCCCGATGGTCGCCATCGGGTAGTCCTGGAGGTCCTGCAGAAACGGCGGCATCAGGACCATGGGCGCCAGCGTCAGGAGGCCGTAGAGGAACACGAGCAGCATGCCGAGCGCGTAGTTGCGATCGCGCATCAGCCGCAGGTCGACCAAGGGCGCCCGCGCGGTCAGGCTGTGCGCGACGAAGAAGTAGAGGCCGGTTGTCATGACGATCGCCTCGATCACGATCTCGCCCGAATCGAACCAGTCCAGCCGCTCGCCCCGGTCGAGCATCATCTGCATGGCGCCGACTCCGGCCGCGAGCGACAGGAAGCCGAACAGGTCGAGCGGCCGCACGCTTTGCGCGGGCGGAGTCTTGGGCAGGAACGTGAGGCCGCCGAGCAGGGCCAGAAAGCCGACCGGGATGTTGATGAAGAAGACCCAGCGCCAGGACAGCGCGTCGGTCAGGTAGCCACCGAGGGTCGGCCCGATCACCGGCCCGAGCACCACGCCCATGCCCCAGAACGCCATCGCCCGGCCGTGCTCCTCGGACGGGTAGGAATCGAGCATGATCGCCTGCGAGAGCGGGATCAGGAACGCGCCGCAGGCGCCCTGCGCGATCCGCAGCAGGACTTCCGCCGGCAGCGAGCCGGCCGTCCCGCAGAACAGCGAAAACAGCGTGAAGCCGCCGACCGCGACCAGGAACAGCCGGCGCCGGCCGAAGCGGGCGCCGAGCCAGCCGGTCGCCGGCAGCATCACGGCACTGGCCACGATGTACGAGGTCAGGACCCAGGAGATCTGGTCCTGGGTGACCGAGAACGTGCCCTGCATGTGCGGCAGCGCGACGGCCGCGATCGTCCAGTCGATCGAATAGATCATGCTGGCGAGCACGAGCGTCGCGGTCACCCAGTTGCGGTGGGCGAGCCCGCCCGGCGCGGCCGCCGCCGCGCGCCCGCCGCGCGCCCGGACCGGGCGCGCTTCCTGCCGGCCGACCGGGGCCT
>DATAOG010000177.1:0-6166 GCA_036265855.1 Geminicoccaceae bacterium
CTGCTGGTGGTCGACGAGATGTCGATGGTCGATGTGCCGCTGATGCAGGCCTTGCTCGCGGCCTTACCGGACGAGACGGCGCTGATCCTGGTCGGCGACGTCGATCAATTGCCCTCGATCGGGCCAGGCCAGGTGCTGGCCGACCTGATCGCGTCCAACCGCCCGCCGGTCGTCCGGCTCGAGCAGATCTTCCGCCAGGCGGCCGAGAGCCGGATCGTGCGCAACGCGCATCGGGTCAACCGCGGGCTGCTGCCCGAGCTCGCGCGCGAGGCCGATGCGCTCTCGGACTTCTACGCGATCAAGGCGCGCGATCCGGCCGACGGCGCCAGGGTCGTGCTGCAGCTGGTCGCGGAGCGGATCCCGGGCCGCTTCGGCGTCGACCGGATCGATGACGTCCAGGTGCTCTGCCCGACCAACCGGGGCGAGCTCGGCGCCCGGCACCTGAACGAGACCCTGCAGAGGGCCCTCAACCCTGACCCTGCCGACCGGCTCGAGCGCCGCGGCGTCGTGTTCGCGACCGGCGACAAGATCATGCAGCTCGAGAACGACTACGAGCGCGAGGTCTACAACGGCGACCTCGGCCGGGTCGTGGCGATCGACCGCGCCAAGGGCCAGCTCCTGGTCAACATCGACGGCCGCCCGCATGCCTACGGCTTCGGCGAGCTCGACCGGCTGATGCCGGCCTACGCGACCACGGTGCACAAGGCGCAGGGCTCCGAATATCCGGTGGTCGTGCTGCCGCTCGCCCGCCAGCACGGCCGCATGCTGCGCCGCAACCTGGTCTACACCGCGATCACGCGCGCAAGGCGACTGGTCGTGCTCGTGGTCGAGGGCAACGCGCTCGAGCTCGCGATCGAGGGCCGCCCGGAGCCCAGGCGCTGGTCCAGGCTCCTCGAGCTGCTGCAGGCCTGATCAGGACTTTGACCGCGACCGCCTTCGCGCGCAGAGCCTGTCACTCTCAGAAACGGTCGACCCGGTAGGGGCGCAGATCCAGGCTCGCGGGCCTGCCCGCGACCAGCTCCGCGATCAGCCGGCCGGTCAGCGGGCCAAAGGTGAGGCCGAGATGGCCGTGGCCGAAGGCGTAGCACACGTTGGCAAAGCGGGTCGCCCGGCCGATCACCGGCAGCGAATCCGGAGTCGCGGGCCGGTGGCCCATCCACTCGATGCCGTCCCGATCGTCGAGCGTCGGGTAGATCCGCCTCGCCTTGCGCACGAGAACCCTGGCGCGCTCGTAATTGGGCGGCGCCTCGAGTCCGGCGATCTCGACCGTGCCCGCGACCCTGAGCCCCATCTCCATGGGCGTGACCACGAAGTGCTCGGGCGCGTAGAGCACGAGCCGGCGTGGCCGGATGCCTGGATGCGGGAGCGTGACGTGGTAGCCGCGGTGGCTCTCGAGCGGCACCGGGTCGCCGAGCTGCCCGGCCGGGATGTGGGACCAGGCGCCGGCCGCGATCACCAGCTGCTCGAAGGCCTCGTCGCCCTGATCGCGAAGCCTGAGCGCCAGCGCCGTCCGGTCCCGGGTCTCGATGCCAATGGTCTCGGCCCGCAGCAGCCGGCCGCCGGCGCGCACGAAGTGCTCGGCGAGCCCGGTCACCACGCGATGGGGGTTGGTGACGTGGCGCCAGCCGGGCATCCGGATGCCGAGCGCGAAGTCGCGGGCGAGGTCGGGCTCGAGCTCCGGCAGCGCCGGGCCGGCGATCCGCTCGAAGGCGATGCCGTGCACCCGCCGCAGCTCCCAGTGCAGCCGCTCAGCGGCCAGCTGGTGCTCGTGGTCGTAGAGGTAGAGACAGTCCTCGCGTGCCAGAAGATCACTGGTGCCGGCGGCCGCGAGCAGCTGCTCAAACGGCGGCCGCGCGGCATCAGACAGCGCAGCGAGCGCGCCGGCGATCGCGCGCACCCGCGCCTTCGAGCCCGCGCGCAGGAAGCGCAGGAGCCACGGCAGCGCCCGCGGCAGATAGCGCCAGTCGACCGCGAGCGGCCCGAGCGGGTCGAGCAGCCAGCCCGGCACCTCGCGCAGCAGCCCCGGCATCGCGAGCGGCGCGACCTCGCCGGTCGCGACCCCGCCGGCGTTGCCGTAGGAGGTCGCCTCGCCCGGCCCCAGCCGGTCGACCACGGTGACCGCGAAGCCGTCGCGCTGCAGCCAGCAGGCGCAGGAGATGCCGACGATGCCGGCGCCCAGCACCACGATCCCGCGCCCGCCCGCGCGATCCGCCCCGGCAGCCATCGCTCGTCTCGGTGATGTGGCCATTCAGATCTGTATTTTGACGAAACCGTAAGCTTATCGGCGCTGCCCGGCAAGTAGACATTGTGTCGACATCCGGGCGATGTCAGGATGCGCCATCGATCCGGAGAGATCTTGAATGGCACCGCATCGCGGTGAACTGGACGCAATGCCCGAGGTCGCGACCGATCGCCTGGAGATCGGGCCGTCGACGGAACCGCTGGCGCGGGCGACGCCGGTGCGCCGGCGGCGGACGGCAGGCTCCCAGCGGGTCTACAAGAAAATCCGGGAAGACATCCTCTGCCTCAAGCTGCGGCCGGGCGAGCCGCTCGACGAGGTCGGCCTCGCCAAGCGGTTCAAGCTGTCGCGCTCGCCGGTGCGTGAGGCTCTGATCCGGCTCGCGGCCGAAGGCCTGGTCACGCTGTTGCCGAATCGGAGCGCTCTGGTCGCGCCGCTGCAGTTCGAGACCCTGCCCCGCTATCTGGAGGCGCTCGATCTGATGCAGCGGATCACGACCCGGATGGCGGCGGTCCGCCGGACCGATGCCGAGCTCGCCGCGATCAGGGCCGCGCAGGCCGCGTTCGAGCGCGCCTGCGCCCGCGTCTCGATCGTCGAGATGATCGAGACCAACCGCGACTACCACCTCGCGATCGCCGGCGCCGCGCGCAACCCCTATTTCACCGTGCTCTATGCCCGCCTGCTCGACGAGGGGATGCGCATGCTGCACATCCATTTCAAGTTCCGCGCCGAGACCCAGGAGCTGAAGCCCGACCTGATGTTCGCCGAGCACACCGCGATCACCGAGGCGATCGCGCAGCAGGACGCCGCGCTTTCCGAACGGCTCGCGCACGAGCACGCGGAAGGCTTCAGCGCGAACTTCATCCGCTACATGCGCCAGAACCTGGCCGCGGGCGTCGACATCGCGAGCTCGACCGAACGGGTCCTGCGCGAGCTCTCGCAGCTGCAGCGCGCCGGCGCCAGGGTCCGCTAGCCCGGCTGGCCGCCGCTCCGGCGGCTCGCCTCGGAGCGGTGTGCGCGCAGGCCAAGGCTCACGCGCCGATCGCGAAGACCCGGGCGAGATTGCCGCCGAGGAACTGCTCCATCTCGCCAGGGCTGAGGAAACCGCAATGCCTGCGGACGTAATCCAGGCTCTGCCGGTAGGTGCAGAAGCGCTCGACGTTCGGCATGTCCGAGCCCCAGACCAGCTTGCCGGCGCCGAACAGATCGCGCAGCCCAGAGATCAGCTGCCGGGCTTCCGGGTAGGGATAGTCCCAGATGCCGCCCCAGGTGATCGGGTAGCAGACCTCGAGCAGCGTGCGCTCGTGCCGGTAGACGCGCGCGACCGGCTCGGGGAACTCCCAGCGCCCGGCGCGCGCGAAGAACTGCGGCGGCGGCGCCGTGCCGAGCACCCAGGTGATGTTCGGGCAGCGATCGAGCAGCCCCGCGAGGCGACGGAAGACCTCGATGCAGGAGGCCCGGTCGTAGTCGGGGATCGCCGTGATCTCGAACACCACCGGCAGCCGATCGGCGTCGACCAGCGCCCAGAAGCCGTCGAAGCGCGGATCGTCGAACCAGACATCGAAGCCGTAGCGGCTGAAGTGCTCGAGCTGATAGTAGAGGCCCTTGAGCCCGAGCTGTCCGATCGCGCGCCGGGCCTCGAGGAGCCAGCAGTCCTGATCGGCCCGGGCCTCGTCGACGTGCCACAGCCCGGTGAACCGGTCGGGGTAGTGCCGCTGCGCCAGCGCGTTGTAGTCGTTCATGTAGCCGTAAGTGAAACCGGCCTGCAGCACGCAGTGGTCGACCCCGGCCGCGGTCATCTGGGTCAGCATGAACTCCGGCGTCGATTCGATCTCGGCCATCGCGACCGGCATGTACTGGATGTAGTGGTCCTCGCCGTCGATCGTGAATTCGATCCGGCCGTAGGGCCCGGCCCGGAAATCGATGTCGTCGCGCAGGCCGCTCCAGTCGTTGGTCCCGGGCCGGAACAGATGGGCGGCCTCGGACGGCGCGCCGTCGCGGGCGCGGAACACCTTGGCGGCCGGGCGGCACAGGTTCTTCTGGACATAGCGCCAGTGGAGCGCGCGCGAGGGCAGGCCGCAGGGGCCGGACCATTTCTCGAAGATGTGAGCGTGCGAATCGATGATCACGGGCCCGTTCCGCGCAGTTCGCGACCGCGCCAGCGATCATCGGGCAGGCCTGCCTGTCAAGAGTGGCGCGGCGCCGGAGGTCGATCGGTCGCGCTCGCGGCGCGGCCGAGCGCCCCCGGGCGGCCCGCTCGGGGGCCGTGCTTTTCAAATCCGGAGCGGGCTCCTATCCTCGCCGGCGGGCTCGAAGAAACGGGCGGCGAGCGTGACCGCCGGCTGCTTGGCGGCGGCGCGCGGCGCTCCACTCAGAGGAGACGACCATGAGACGCGCATGGCTGGCGGCGCTCTTGACGGCGGCATCGATCACTGCGGCGAACGCCGCGGACAAGGCGCTGGTGATCTCGATCCAGGCCGACCCGACCGGCTTCGACCCCGAGGCGGTGCTCAACAACACCTCGGGCTTCGTCATGGCGACCGTGTTCGACAGCCTGGTCCGCTACAAGCCCGGCACGGTCGAGGTCGAGCCCGGGCTCGCCGAGAGCTGGGACATCTCCGATGACGGCCTGACCTACACTTTCCATTTGCGCCAGGGCGTCAAGTTCCAGGACGGCACGCCATTCACCGCCAAGACCTACGTCCAGGGGCTGGATCGACTGTTCAAGAAGGATGATCCCAACTACATCTACAACACCGGGGCGGTCGAGAACCTGGTCGACTTCACCTATGACGCGGTCGACAGCTATCGCGCGGTCGACGACCGCACGGTCGAGTTCAAGCTCAAGTATCCGTCGGCACCGTTCCTGGCGAGCCTGGCGATGGTCTGGAACGGCGTGGTCAGTCCGACCGCGGTCGCCAAGTTCGGCAAGGACTTCCGGAGCCATCCGGTCGGCACCGGCCCGTTCGTCTTCAAGGACTGGGCGCACGGCGACCAGGTCACGCTGGACGCCAACCCCGACTACTGGGGCGGCAGGCCCAAGGTCGACCGCCTGATCTTCAAGGTGATCCCGGAGCCGCAGGCGGCGTTCCTGGCGCTCAAGAACGGCACCGTCCAGATCATGGGCGACGTGGTCACCCAGGTGATCCCGGCGATCCAGGGCGATTCCGACCTCCAGCTCCTCACCCAGACCGGGCTTACGATCAACGGCATCGGCATGCCGACCGACACCAAGCCGTTCGACGACGTGCGCGTGCGCCAGGCGCTCAACTACGCGGTCGACAAGAAGGCGATCAACGACAGCCTGTACAAGGGCCTCGCGGTGACCATGACCTCGCCGCTGCCGCCCGCGGAGTGGGGCTTCGACGATGGCCTCAAAGGCTATCCCTACGATCCCGAGAAGGCCAAGGCGCTGCTCAAGCAGGCGGGCTATCCCGACGGCTTCAAGGCGGAGCTGCTCGCCTACACCTCGGCCCGCGGCTACAACCCGGCCGGGGCGCAGCTCGCGGTCGCGGTCCAGGGCTATCTCAAGCAGGTCGGCGTCGAGGCGAGCGTCCAGCAGATGGAGTTCGGCGCCTTCCTCGCCAAGGTCCGCTCCGGCAAATACGACGGCATGTTCATGACCGGCTGGTCGGGCGACAACGGCGACCCGGACAATTTCCTCGGCGAGATCTTCGGCAGCGAGCACATCCCGGTCGGCAACACCACGCGCTATCGCAACGGCGAGCTCGACAAGGTGCTGCTGCAGGCGCGCCGCGAGAATGACCACGCCAAGCGGGTCGAGCTCTACAAGCGGGCGCAGGCGATGATCGTCGAGGGCGCACCCTGGATCATGGTCAACTCGACCCTCCAGGTCCGGGCTGCGCGCAAGCAGGTCAAGGGCTTCCAGCTCAACCCGACCCAGATGTTCTTCGACATGGAGAAGGT
>DATAOG010000178.1:0-3406 GCA_036265855.1 Geminicoccaceae bacterium
CGCCGGCGAGCAGCAACTGCGTGCCAAACATGCCCGCGACCAGCTCGTCCAGCCGGTTCGCCTCCGCGCGCCCCTGCGCGACCGCGCGCGTGCCGGCGAACTCGAAGCCGTATTCGACCGTGACGATGCCGTACATGGCGAATGCCTGGGCGAAGGCCACGAGGCCCCACCCGGTCGGACCGAGCACGCGGGCGAGATAGGGGATGACCACGAGCGGCAGCAGCTGGTTGACGGCGCGCACGCCATAGAGCGCCAGAATGTTGCGCACCAGCTGCAGCCCGATCAGGCCCTTCAGGCGCTCGATCACCGGCTGACGCTCCGCACAGGACGCATGTGCGCGGGCCGCCGGCGCGGGAGCCATACGGCTCCGCCGGAATGCAGCCGGCGGCGTCCCGGTCGACGGCGCGCGTCCCGGACAGCCTTGTCCGCCGATCGGCCCCGGCTTATGTCCATGCCGATCGAGAGCGGCGCGAGGGCGGGGCCATGACCGGCGACGATCGGACGGTATTCATCACCGGCGCCAGCCGCGGCATCGGTCATGCGACCGCGATGTACTTCGTGAATCAGGGCTGGCGGGTCGTCACCTGCTCGCGCGAGCCGGTGCCGCCAGAATGCGCGCGCAGCGACCGGCATTCCCATATCACGGCCGATCTGTCCAAGGTCGAAAACCTCGAGATCGCGATCGACCATCTGCTCGACCTGCTGGGCGAGCGTCATCTGCACGCCCTGGTCAACAATGCCGGCTTCTCGCCCAAGGGCCCGGATGGCAAGCGGCTGGGCTGCCTGGACGGCGATCTTGCGCTCTGGCAGGAGGTGTTCGCGATCAACCTGCTGTCGCCGGTCTTCTTCGCGCGCGCGCTCGCCAAGCGGCTGCAGAGCGGCGAAGGCGCGATCGTCAACGTCACCTCGATCGCCGGGCATCGCGTCCACCCGTTCGCCGGGAGCGCGTACAGCACCTCGAAGGCCGCGCTCTGGGGGCTGACCCGCGAGCTCGCCGCCGACCTCGCTCCGCTCGGAATTCGGGTCAACGCGGTCTGTCCCGGCGAGATCAACACCGCCATCCTGTCCCCCGGAACCGACCAGCTGGTCTCACGGATTCCTCTGAGGCGCCTCGGCTCACCCGCCGAGGTCGCCGCAGTGATCTACTATCTCTGCAGCCCCGGGGCGTCCTATGTGACCGGTGCCGAGATCCCGGTCAACGGCGGCCAGGACATTTACTAGCACGCGACGATCCTGGCGCCTCAGGCGACCGCCGCCCGGGCAGGGCCGGTCAGCTCGGCCGCGACCTGGTCGAGCGCGCGGCCGACGACGTCGAACAGGAAGTCGACCTCGGCCGGCCGGATGATCAGCGGCGGACAGAGGGAGATCGTGTCGACCAGCGGGCGGAGGATCAGGCCCTGCTCGAGGGCGCGCTGGGCGACCCTGGCGCCGACTTTGAGCTCCGGCGGGAACGGAATCCGCCGCTGGCCGTCGGCCATCAGCTCGATCGCGCCGACCAGACCGACCGAGCGCGCATCGCCGACCAGCGGATGTCCCGCGAGCTCGCTGATGCGGCGGGCGAACTGCGGCGCGCGAGCGCGCACCTGGCCCAGAATGTCGTCCTCCTCATAGATCTGAAGGGTGCGGAGCGCCACCGCCGCGGCCACCGGGTGTCCGCCGGTGGTGAAGCCGTGACCGAAGGTTCCGATTTTGCGGCTCTGCGCCAGCAGGACCTGATGCATCGGCTCGCCGATCAACACCGCGCCGATCGGCTGGTAGCCTGCCGACAGCGCCTTCGCGACCGTGATCAGGTCCGGCCGGAGGCCGTAGGTCTGACAGCCGAACATCTGACCGGTCCTGCCGAAGCCCGTGATCACCTCATCGGCGATCAGCAGGATGTCGTATTTCTTCAGGACCGCCTGTAGCTGCTCGAAATAGCCGGACGGCGGCAGGATCACCCCGCCCGCGCCCATCACCGGCTCGGCGATGAAGGCGCCGACGGTGCCCGGCCCCTCGCGGAGGATCAGCCGCTCCAGGCTATCGACCAGGCGCGAGGCGAAGTCGGCCTCGGTCTCGCCGGGCTCGGCGAAGCGGTAATAATGCGGGCACTCGGCGTGCAGGACGCCCTCGAGCGGCAGGCCGAAATCCCGGTGCGCATTCGGCAGCCCGGTCAGGCTGGCGCAGGCGAGCGTCACGCCGTGGTAGGCGCGCACGCGCGAGATGATCTTGGTCTTCTCGGGCGCGCCCCGCGCGTGGTGGTAATATCGGACGAGCTTCAGCGCGGTGTCGTTGGCCTCCGAGCCGGAGTTGACGAACAGCGCTTTCGACATGGGCACCGGGGCCAGCGCCAGCAGACGCTCGGCGAGTTCGATCGCTGCCGCGTAGGATCTGCCGCCGAACAGGTGATAGCTCGGCAGCCGGCTCAACTGTGCCTCGGCAGCCCGGACGAGGCGGTCCTCGCTGAAGCCAAGCGAGGCGCTCCAGAGGCCGGCCATGCCTTCCAGGTAGCGATAACCCTCGGCGTCGATCACATAGACGCCTTCGCCCCGGTCGATCACGAGCGGCCCCGCCAGGGCGTGCTCGGCCAGATCGGTGAACGGGTGGATCAGGCTTTCCCGATCCCGGGCGGCCAGGGTGTTCGCGCGCGCCATGGGCAGCTCCTCCCCTGTGCAGCGCGTCGCCGGCGACCGATCGACAATCCGGTCGAGACGCCCGCGACGGATGCAACCGTCAATAGCGCACGAGAGTTAACGCGGGCTTAAGCGCGAACGCTCCCTGCGGGCAACGCGAGGACATCGACGTGGCCGATCGTGAGATGGAGCCGGCGAGCGGCGGCCTGGCTGCGTCGGAGGGCAGACCACGACAAGGGCGGCTCGTCGATCTCGGCGACCGCGGCGATGATGCCCTCGAGCGTCGCGGCGAGCAGCGGCGCATCCACCGGCCCGAGCCGCCAGTCGGACGCAGCCTTCGAGACGCGGCAACCCTCGGCCTCGAGCCGGCGGGCGAAATGATCCACGGCGTCCGCCCCGAGCGCCGGGCCGAAGCCCTTGTCGGTCCGCTGATGGGCAAGGAAGCGCCGCCGGATCGCGTCGTCTTCGGCCGCGGCGGGCTGCCAGACGAGCCGGCCGTTGAACGAAAGGGCGAACAGCAGCGGGTGGCTGCGGCACCAGCGGGCGAGACGATCGAGCCAGACCGCCGAGCCGAGATCGAGCAGCGCCGAGGCCGTGATACCAGTGCGACCGAGGAGGTCCGGCAGCTCGTGCGCGAGGTTCAGCGCCTGAAACATCGCCTCGATCTCCGAGCGCTTGAGGCTCTGGCGAGCCTGCTCGAGCAGGGCGGGGTCATCATCGAGCAACAGCCAGCGCTGGCCCGCCGGCAGCCGGGACGCGAGATAGCGAGCGTTGCTGCCGGTGCCGCATCCGAGGTC
>DATAOG010000179.1:0-2660 GCA_036265855.1 Geminicoccaceae bacterium
AGCCAGACGCCCAGCCGGTCCCCGAACACGGTCATCAGGACGAGTCCCGGCAGCATGCCGATGGCACTGCCGAGCATGAAGTCGCGAAAGCGGATCGCAGACGAGCCGGCCACCAGATTGACCACGCTGAACGGCGCGACCGGCATCAGCCGCAGGAGCGCCATGGCGAGCAGCCCGTGCCGGTCGAGCCGGCGGCTGACCGCATCGACCCAGCGTCCGGCGAGCCGGCGCATCGGGTCGCGACCGACGGCGCGGCCGAGGCCGAACACGACCGCCGCCGCGAGCAGCGAGCCGGCTGCCGCGTAGCCCAAGCCGAGCAGCGGCCCGAACGCCGCGCCGGTCGCCGCGATCATCAGGTTGATCGGGACGAACAGCAGGCTGCCGACGGCATAGCTGAGCAGCACGCCCGCGACGCCGGGCCAGGAGAAGCGGTAGACCTCGGCGAGCTGCAGCAGGTGCGCGACCGTCCGGCTGCCATCGGTGAACTCGATGCGCAGCAGCAGCGCGAACGTGAGCAGCAGCACGAGCGTCATGGCGCTGCGGATCGCGAGCTTGCGCAGCCGGCGGCGCCGTGGCAGTGGCGCCAGATGCTGCTCGAGGCGGGCCATCGTGATCGGCTCGTCGATGTCGGTGAGCGCGAACCCCGCCTCGACCTCCGGCGGCAGCGAAATCTCCTCGACAACCAGAGGCTCCAGCCGGCGCTGGCCGCCGTTCAGGGCCTCGACGGCCCGGATCACCGAGCCCTGCCGTGCCTGCTCCTCGTCGACCGTAACCGGATCCTCGCCCAGATGTTCGGCCAGCAGTGTGTCCCGGACGCGGCGTACCGCCCGCCGGGTCGCGGCGTCGAACGCCTCGAGGGCAAGCACGCACTCGGTGTCGAGCCCCATGGAGCGATTGGCGAGATTGGCCGAGCCGACCACCAGCAGCCGGTCGTCAACCACCATGAGCTTGGCATGCAGGTTGATCGGCGTCGCCGGATCGCTGTCGCCATTGACCGGGTAGAATGCGCGCACGCGCTCTCCGGACTGGTCGGCGGCGCGCAGCCGCTTCAAGAACCGGGCTCGGCCGCGATCCATGACCGCGGTCTCGACCGGACCCTCGCAGACGGTCGGACCGAGAATCAGGGCCTCGGGCCCTTCGCGCTCCTCCAGCCTGGCGGCGATCGCCTCGGCGATCCCGGTCACCGTCAGATACTGGTTCTCGATATAGATCGTCCGCTGGGCCGCCCGGATCGAGCGCAGGTACAAGGCCTCGACCTCGCGCACCGCCGGCAGGCCGTCGTACTGGGGGCGGGTCCGGGCGATGCCGATCCTGACGTTCTCGAACCAGGGCTCGACCGTCTTTGGCCAGAGCGAGTGGCTGCGCACCGTGGGCGCCGCGACCCGCTCGCCGCTTGCCCGCCGCCAGCGCTCGCGGGCGAGCTTGTCGAGCGCCCGGGCGGTCTCGCCCTCGACCATCAGCATGCAGTCGTGGAACGGCGGCCGGGGGGTGCCGTTCGGCAGCTGCCGGTGCGGTTCTTCGGGCCGATGCGCGGGCGTGTCCCAGCGGCCGACCGTCAGATCGATACCGCCGCAGAACGCGAGTTCGCCGTCGATCACCACCAGCTTCTCATGCTGGCAGCCGCCCGGCGGGTGGTCGCTGTCGAGCTCGAACTTGAGCCGGCGCGATGCGCCAAGCCCGAACCGCAGCCGGGGCAGGAACTGGCGGTCGAGGCCATAGATGAACGCCCAGTCCCAGATCAGCAGGCGGACATGCAGCTCGCGGCGGCGTTTGAGCAGCTGGTTCAGGAACAACTTGAGCGGCGCCGCGCCGTTGGTCGGGTTGAGGCTGATGTCGCTGTTGACGTCCCAGCCGATGATCAGAATGCTCTGCCGGGCGTTGAGCAGAGCGTCATGCAAGGCCGAGAAATAGGCCGCCCCGTCGATCAACAGCGCGGCCCGGCGGGCCTTGGTGGTGCACCAGCAGGTGCCAGGCTGGTCGAGCAGTGCGGTCATGGTTCATCGGATATGGCGAGACGAGCCGCGGGCGCGCAGGCCCGGGCGCTTCCCAATCAACACACGAGGTCACGCAAAAGATCCCTCGCTCCCGGTCAGGAGCCGTCGAACCCCGTCGACTCGAGCCGGCCGCCGGCGCGGATCGGGGTTATGGTGCGCGCGAGCCCGGTCATATCGTCGGTCTCCAGGTAGACCGCGCACAGCGTCGCCTCGCCCAGTGCCGGCGTGTTGCGCGGCCCTGGCACGTGGCTCCGGAAGCGTTGCAACGCCACCTCCTTGTTCATCCCGATCACGGAATCGTAGTCGCCGGTCATGCCGATGTCGGTGATGTAGGCAGTGCCGCCGGGCAGGATCTGCGCATCCGCGGTCGGTACATGGGTGTGGGTGCCGGCGACCAGCGAGGCGCGGCCGTCGGCGAGATGGCCAAGCGCCATCTTCTCGCTGGTCGCCTCGGCGTGCAGGTCGACCACGATCGCCTGGACCGCGGCGCCGAGCGGGTAGCGGGCGAGCTCGCCCTCGAGCGCCCGGAACGGGTCGTCATAGGCGCCCATGAACAGGCGGCCCATGATCTGCAGCACCAGCAGCTTGCGACCATCGGCGAGGGCCAGCTGCGCGCTGCCCCGACCGGGCGTGCCCGGAATCATGTTGAGCGGACGGATCAGGCGC
>DATAOG010000180.1:0-2075 GCA_036265855.1 Geminicoccaceae bacterium
CGCCATGGTACGTGCTCGCGGAGGTCGCCTGGTCGCTCGAGGGCGGGCTTGGCGCCGAGCTCGAGCGGGTGCTCGAAGACGGGCTCGGGCGCGGCCTGATCCTGGATGGCGTGATAGCGAAGAGCGAGGCCGAGCGGCGGGCGCTCTGGGCGCTGCGCGAGAATCCGACCGAGGCGATGGCCCGCGAGGGCATGGTGCTGCGCCACGACATCGCGGTGCCGGTCTCGCGCGTGCCGGAGCTGATCGAGCGCGGCGCCGGCGTCCTGGCCGCCGCCGTGCCGGGGGTCCGGATCATGCCCTTCGGGCACCTGGGCGACGGCAACATTCACTACAATCTGCTCCAGCCCGAGCAGATGTCGGCCGATGACTTCCGCGCGCGCACCGGCGAGGTTCAGCGCCTCGTCTTCGACGTGGTCGCAGGCCTTGGCGGCAGCATCAGCGCCGAGCACGGCATCGGCCGGCTCAAGCGCGCCGAGCTCGCCGCCCGCAAGTCGCCGCTCGAGCTGGAGCTGATGCGAGCGCTCAAGACGATGCTCGATCCCAAGGGCATCCTGAACCCGGGCGCGGTGCTCTGAGACCGGCTCCGGCGCCGGGACGAACGAGAAGACCGCTCAGACGATGGTGCGACCATGACCGCCTATGCGCCGCCGCTTGCCGAGATCCGCTTCGTCCTCGAGCACTTGGCCGGGCTGGAAGAGCTCGGCCGGCTGCCTGGTCTCGAAGCCGCGACCGCGGACGTGGTCGATCAGATCCTGGACGAGGCGGCAAGGTTCGCGGTCAATGAACTGCTGCCCTTGAACGCTCGGGGGGACAGGGAGCGCGCGCGCCTCGAGGCTGGCGCCGTACGAACGCCCGAGGGCTTCAAGGAAGCATACCGGAAGTTCGTCGACGGCGGCTGGCACGGGCTGCAGCTGCCGCCCGAGTGGGGCGGCCAGGGGTTGCCCTGGACGGTCGCGACCGCGGTCTGGGAGATGTGGAACAGCGCCAACCTCTCGTTCTGCCTCTGCCCGATCCTGACCCAGGCCGGCGTCGAGCTGCTGCTCCGCCACGGCACCGAGGCGCAGCGCCAGCGCTATCTGCCCAAGCTCGTGAGCGGCGAGTGGACCGGCACCATGTGCCTGACCGAGCCGCAGGCTGGCTCCGACGTCGGCGCGCTCAGGACCCGGGCGGTGCGCGAGGGCGATCACTACCGGATCCGCGGCACCAAGATCTTCATTACCTACGGCGAGCACGACCTCGCCGAGAACACGATCCACATGGTCCTGGCGCGCACGCCCGACGCGCCCGCCGGCACGCGCGGCATCTCGCTGTTCCTGATCCCGAAATTCCTGGTCGAGGTCGACGGCTCGCTCGGTGCCCGCAACGATCTGCGCTGCGTCTCGCTCGAGCACAAGCTCGGGATCCACGCGGCGCCGACCTGCGTGATGTCGTTCGGCGATCAGCAGGGTGCGATCGGCTGGCTGGTCGGCGAGGAGCAGGGCGGCATGCAGGCGATGTTCACGATGATGAACACCGCCCGTCTGGCGGTCGGGCTCGAGGGTCTGGCGCTTGCCGAGCGGGCCTATCAGGGCGCGCTCGCCTACGCCCGCGACCGGGTTCAGGGCCGGCGGCGCAGCGGCGGCACCGAGGCGCCGACGCGGATCATCGAGCACCCCGACGTCCGCCGCATGCTGGTCACGATGAAGACAGAGATCGAGGCGATGCGGGCGCTCGCCTACTCGGCGGCGGCGGCCCTCGACCGCTCGATCCGCGAGCCGGACGCGGGCCGCCGGGCCGAGGCGGAAGGCCGGCTGGCGCTATTGATCCCGCTGGTCAAGGCGTGGTGCACCGACCTCGGTTTCGAGATCGCGTCCAGCGCGCTCCAGGTCCACGGCGGCATGGGCTACATCGAGGAGACCGGCATCGCGCAGCACCTGCGCGATGCCCGGATCGCGATGATCTACGAGGGCACCAACGGCATCCAGGCGCTCGATCTGGCCGGCCGTAAGCTGCGGCTGGCCGAGGGCGCTTTGCCCTGGCAGCTGTTCGCAGAGCTGCGCGAGGACCTCGCGGCCCTGGCGCCGGGCGGCGCCGCG
>DATAOG010000181.1:0-4093 GCA_036265855.1 Geminicoccaceae bacterium
TTGAATTCCCGCCACAGCGGATTCGAGCGGACGAAATCGCGGTAGGCGCGCGGATTCTCACGTTCTGACAGGGTGTACTTGTTGCCTGGCTTACCAAGGTCGTGGTAACTCTGGAACAGCTCCGGCGGCGGAAACTCTTGCACGAACGAGCGGTAGGTTTCTCTGTCCATGAGCGGCTTCGCCAGACCGATGGGAAAAGGCTCGTAGCGGAAAGTCAAATGATCATAGGAAAAGAACATGCTGCGGGTCCGGATCGGTGCCATCCTGGCATGCTGTCTCTGGATGGGCGGTGAGGTGCCGTCCGCCGCGGGCGCGACGGCCGCGCTGGTCGGGGTGCGGCCGGAAGGCTCGTTCGTCTGGCATATTCGCGCGCCGCTGGCAAGCTTCGAGTCGGGGCCGACCGAGCGGGCGGCTTGTGATCGGCACAGGCTTTTGCTAAGCACCGCCGGAATGCACTGTTCGGAGGATCGCGCGTGACGCCTCGGGTGTTCATCCACACCAATCATAAGCAACACGTCGGCGCCCTGGTCTCGCAGTATTCGTTCCGGCGTAACTCCCGGAATCCGGAAAACTTCGCCGTCGAGATCATCCACGCGAAGGATTACCCGTTCCTGTGGTCCCGGGAAGGGCAGCGGTTCCTGCGCGACGGGCGTCAGGCGGTCTGGCGCATGGAGGATCTGCAGTCGTTCACGCCGCTCCGGTTCCTGCCGCCCGAGCTGATGGGCTACCAGGGGAGGGCGCTGGTGGTCGACCCGGATGTGTTCGCGGTCGGTGACGTGGCCGAGCTGCTTGAGCGTGATATGCAGGGGCGCGCGATCGCGTGCCGGCCGCGCTCGGGTACGAAAGGCGCCGAGGGCGGGCTCGCAACCAGCGTGATGCTGCTGGACTGCGCCAAGCTCCGGCACTGGCGCGCCGAGCACGATTTTGGCCTGCTGTTCGCGGGCGAGCGCGACTATGCCGACTGGATCACGCTCAAGCTCGAGCCGCGCGACACGATCGGCCTGTTCGAGCCGGCGTGGAACGACTTCGACCAGCTGACGCCGGCGACCAAGCTCCTGCACAACACCAAACGGCAGACGCAGCCCTGGAAGACCGGCCTGCCGGTCGACTTCACGCCGCCGCACAAGGGCTTCAAGCCATTGAAGCCCAAGACCTGGATGAACCCGCTCAAGAAGCTCGCCGGCGGTGCTCCCCCAACCCAGTACACGCGCCATCCGGACCCCAGACAGGAGCAGTTCTTCTTCGGGCTGCTGCACGAGTGCCTGGAGCAGGGGATCGTGACCGAGGCCATGCTGCGCGACGAGATGCGCCAGAACCATATTCGCCATGACGCGCTGGAGCTGGCCGAGCGGACCGCGCCGCTCGCGGCCTGACGCCGGCTGGCGCGCTGCTCAGGAGCGCTTCTCGAGCCACAGGCTGCTCGCGAGATCTCCCCGCCGCAGTTCCCCAAGCGCACCCGCGGCGAGGCGCTGGGGCCGGCGGGTGCAGATGTAATGGCTGGCGAATCGAATCGTGTAGCCGCCGCCCTGGATCAGGGCTGCGATCGCCTGCTGCTCATTGTAGCCGCGCCAGGCCCAGGCCTCGGGGTAGGGCTCGGGCAGGAACACGTCGTGGATATGGATCAGCACGCCCGGCGCGAGCGTGGGCAGGATGCGGTTCAAGAGCCAGTCGACGTCGGTGCCGGGCATCAGGATATGGCTCGAGTCGACGACCAGGAGATCGCCGGCTGCGAGCTCGCAAAAGCATGTGGGCGGAGCCTCCTGCAGCGTGCTCTCGAGCCAGCGGACCGGCAGGTTCCGGAGTGTCGCCCGGGGCGCCGGGTCGATGCAGACCAGCTCGCTGCCAGGGCACTGATCGGCGAGCGCGCGGGCCAGAAAGCGGGTCGAATGACCGGAGCCGACCTCGACGATCCGGCGCGGACGCGTGGTCGCGACCAGGGCGTACGCGGCCGCGGCGTCGAGCGGTGGAAACCAGTCCTGATCGAAGCGCGGCGCGGGCGGCGGTCCGCCGAGCCGACGCAGCTCCGGCATCAGAGTCTCGATCTGAGCCAACACCTGTTCGCAGGCGGGCCAGGTCGCGGCGAAGATCGCCTCCAGGGCCGGGTAGGCGCAGGGCCGGACCCGGCCGGCATAACGGTACGGGATGAAGAAGCCGCGCGGCCTGCCCAGCAGCGTGGCGAGGCCCATCGCCAGCCGGCGGCGCCGCCCGCGCCACGTCTGCGGGGCCTCCGATCGGGCGCGCCAGACCACGGGCGCGTGATCCCGCTCAGGGGTGAAGAACCATGCCCTCCTGCGCCACCCGTGAGCCGGGCAGCGCGCGGCCAAGCGCTTCGGCGATCCGGTCCAGGGCGGCATCGTCGTGGTCCGGATCGTGGTGGAACGCGATCAGCCGGCCCGCCCCGGCCGCCCGGCAAAGCCGCACGCCCTCGTTCCAGGTCGAGTGGCCCCAGCCGCGATAGGTCGGGTACTCCGCCTCGGTATAGGTGGCATCATAGATCACGATCTCTGCGCCCCGGATCAGCTCGAGAATGGTCTGGTCGAGCTCGCCCTCGCGGTGCTCGGTGTCGGTAATGTAGCAGACTGCCTTGCCGGCGTGCTCGATCCGGTAGCCGGTGGCGCCGTTCGGGTGATTGAGCGCAGCGGTGCGCAGGACCACGCCCGGCACGACCTCGATGACTTGGCCGGCAGCAAAGTCGTGGAACGCGATGCAGGCCTCCATGATGTCGAGCGGCACCGGGAAGATTGGCGCTTTCATCAAACCCTTCAGCACCGCCTGGAGGGCGCCCGGCTCGCCCCCGAGGTGGCCGGCCCAGAGCTCGAACCGGTTATTGCGATTGTACGCGGGGCGGAAGAACGGAAAACCGCCGATGTGGTCGATATGGGTATGGGTCAGGAAGATGTGGGCGCTAAGGCCGTCCCGGCCGTTCATGCTCGCGCCGAGCGCGCGCAGCCCGGTGCCAGCATCCAGGACCAGCCGCTGGCCGCCGCACATGACCTCGAGACAGGCGGTATTGCCGCCGTAGCGAAGCGTATCCGGACCGGGGCAGGGCACGGTGCCGCGGACCCCCCAGAAACGCAGCCAGAACTCGTCGTCGACCGCCATCGCCGTTTGCCTTGTAGACCAGCAAACAGGAATTTGCGGCCGAGGACAAGGGGCGGCAAGAGCATTCCAGTACCGGGCCCTGACCTGAAGATTTATTGCGCTGCATCAATTCCAACGATGCCGGTAGACAAAGTAGCGCTGCTCGGCAATTCCCTCGGGCGGCGGTTGTGGCAGCAGCGCCGCCGCGGCCATCTCCTGGTCGGAGACCACCCAGGCGCCGGGCGCGAGCAGCGGCGGCAGGGCCTGGGCAAGCCAGGCGGCGAGCTCGGCGTTGCCGAGCGCGTCGCCGGTGCCGATATCGCTGTGAACGAGCGCTGCGGCCCCACCGATCCGGGCGGCGGCCGCCGGCAGGGTCTCTCGGACCTCGCCGAGGATCAGATGCGCGGCATCGGGCATCGAAGCCGGATGCGGCGCGAGCTGGCGCTCGAACACGAAGATCTCGCGCTCAGGCAACAGCTCGCGAAGATGATCGTAGGTCCGCCCGTTGCCGAGCCCGAGCTCCAGTACGGGCCCCGGCAGCCCGACGATCGCGCGCGCCGCCTGATTGAGACAGGCCCGCTGCGCCTCCAGCCGGCGGATGAAGCTGTCGAGACGGCTCATGCGTTTTTCCCACTTTGCGAACGAGCATGACCGGCCCGGCTCCAAATGAGCGGTTGATTCCGCGCGCCGCTCTGGCATGCTCGTCGGATATTGCAGCGCCCCGCGCATGGGGCCAAGCAGGGTTGCCGAACATGGCGATCAATTGGCAGGAGGCAGCAGGCACGCTGGCCGAGGAGAAGTCCTTCGCCGAGGAAGATGCCCGCCTGCTCAAGACGGAAGCGGCCGGTAACCGGGCCGCGCTGCTCCGTGGCCAGCAGCTCTACGCCGAGGCCAAGGCGGCCTCCGACGGCCTGATCGCGCGCCTGCTCGCGGTGCTGGCCGAGGACCGCGATCCCGCTGGCGCCGACGACCTGAAGCAGGCGGCGGACCGGGCGTTCGTCAGCCGCCTAGC
>DATAOG010000182.1:0-11638 GCA_036265855.1 Geminicoccaceae bacterium
ACCGAGCTCTGCCACCAGCCGCTGGGCCCTGTCCGGGTCGCCGAGGTGGAGCAGCCCGACCTTCGCGCCTTCGGCCGCGAACGAGCGCACGATCGCGGCCCCGATCCCCCGGCTGCCGCCAGTCACCAGCGCCTTGCGACCCTCGAGCTTGCCCTCCGAACTCATGCCTTTGCCCTCGCTGCTGCCCCACGTCGTTGTCCGCCAATCGCGCGGGGCGCTCAAGACCCCGTGGCGCGGGCGTGACCGGCGTCTATCTCAGGCATGAGGCAGCAGACGAGGACACCATGACCCATCCCGCTCTCACGCCCGGTTCCGTCGCGGTCGTCACCGGCGGTGCATCCGGGATCGGCCTTGCCGCGGCCAGACGGCTCGCGGGGCTGGGCCTGCGCGTCGTGATCGCCGACCTCGGCGCCGACCGGCTCGCCCGCGCAGCCACGGCGATCGCGGCTTCGTCGCAAGGCCGCGCGGACGACGTCATGACGATCGAGACCGACGTCAGCCGGGCGGGCGACCTGCGTCGCCTCGAAGCGGCGGTCCGCGAGCGGTTCGGCGGCACCGACGTGCTGATGAACAATGCCGGCATCCAGCCCGGCAGCGACATCTTCGGCCCGGCCGAGAACTGGCAGCGCGTGCTCGCCATCAACCTGTGGGGCGTGATCCACGGCACGCAGACCTTCATCCCCGGCATGCTCGAGCGGGGCCGGCCGGGGCTGATCGTCAACACCGGCTCCAAGCAGGGGATCACGACCCCGCCCGGCGACCCGGCCTACAACGTCGCCAAGGCCGGCGTGAAGGTGCTCACCGAGGCCCTGCAGCACGAGCTGCGCAACCGGCGGGACTGCCGGCTCAGCGCCCATCTCCTGATCCCCGGCTTCGTCTTCACCGGGCTCACCGCCCACGGCCGCACCGAGAAGCCCGCGGCCGCCTGGACGCCAGAGCAGACCGTCGACTTCATGCTCGAGCGGCTCGAGGCCGGCGACTTCTACATTCTCTGCCCGGACAACGACGTGCCGCGCTCACTCGACGAGCGCCGCATCCTCTGGGCGGCCGGCGACATCGTCGAGAACCGCCCCCCACTCTCCCGCTGGCACCCGGACTACGCGAAGGCCTTTGAGGCGTTCTGCCGGAACCGGAGCTGAGGAGCGGCGGCAGCTGCTGCCACGCCTTATTCGAAGCCTGTTGGCCAGCGGCGCGCGCTAGGAAACACGGCCAGGATTTCGACGGTCTCGCCGTGGACCGAGTACGGTACGACATATGGCGTCCGTGGAACGACGAGTTCGCGCGTATCTGGGACTCGGCCCGGGCGGCCGCGCTCCGGCAGGCGGGCGAGGCTGTGACCGATCTGTGGATCGCCGCTGCGATCTTGCCAGCGGCTCGAGAGTCATGACGGACAATGAAACGTCGGATTTCGCCCATGTGCCTCAGGGCGCGGGGCGACCAGACGATCTTCACGCCGGAGGCTCGGTCTCCTCGTCACTGCCCCAGGTCTCCAGCCAGGCTACGACCTTCTCATGCGGGATGCCTTTGCCCTGACGTATCTCCGCCATCCCCTTGCGAATTTCGGCAACCTGCCAAGCCTGCACATCCAGATACTCGTCCAGCGCCCGTCCCAACAGCCAGGACCGCGGCCGGTCCATCGCGGCTGCAAGCTGCTCCAACTGCTCGGCCTTGTCCTTTGAGACTCGGAAGGACAGAGAGATCGTATCGGCCATTGAGGTCTCCGGTATCTGCTGCACACATTGCATACATCCCGACGCGCTGGAGCTCAAGGCGCGCAGCGCGATTCGGGGCTGAGCGGCACCTCAGGCCGGGCGGCTGCCGCTGGCCGGCGCCTTGCGGGACGAGGGCAGGCGCGCCCAGCGCCTGAGAGATCGCCAGTCGATCTCGTCGCGCTCGAACAGGCCGGCCGGCCGCAGGATCAGCATCAGGATCAGCGCGATCGCGAGCGCCACGTCGGTCAGCCCCGCGATGTTGGTCGCGAAGACCTGCTCGACGTTGATCGTGTTCTCGAGCCAGCGGAAGGTCTGGTAGGCAATCGTGACCAGCACGGTGCCGAATACGGCCCCGGTCACGGTCGCCGGGCCGCCGATCACCAGCATCGCCAGCACCACGAAGGTCTCGCTCAAGAAAAAGGCCTTGGGCGTGAACGAGGTGATGAAATGCGCGAACAGGCCGCCGCCGATGCCGGCCACAAAGGCGCTCAGCACGAGTGCCAGCCAGCGCACCGCGACCACGTTGACGCCGATCGAGCCCGCGGACATCAGATCGTCGCGCGAGGCGCGCAGCTGCAGCCCGACCTTGGATTCCTTGAACAGCCAGGCGACGACCACGAACGCGCCGGCCCAGACCGCGGCATCGCCGAGCCCGGTGTCGTTGTCGACCCCGAACAGCGTCTGCGGGCCGTTGGTCACCGTGTTCCAGTGGGTCAGCACGACGTGGATGATGACCAGGAGCGCGAAGCCCGTGATCACCGCCGGGAAATCCGAGAGCCGCATCAGCGGCAGGCCGACCACGGCCGCGACCGCGGCCGCGACCAGCGCCCCCGCGAGCAGCGCCGGCAGGAACGGCAGGTGGATCGTGACCAGGAACGGGTAGAGGTGGGGGAGCGTCAGCGACTTCTGCAGCTCGGACATCGAGAAGATCACCGAACCGTACGCGCCGATCCCCATGAAGCCGATGTGCGGGAACCAGAGGATGTTGGTGTTGCCCATGAAGATCTGGAGGCCCAGCACCAGCACGAGATCGATGAACATCGTGATCACGAAGCGCGTGAGCACGACCGAGCCGAGCAGCGCCGTGGCGCCGGCAATCAGCGTGATCAGCCCGAGCAGGATCAGGACGGTGTCGAAGCCGCGCACGCGCCTGAGCATGGCCCCGCTCACCGCGCCCCCCGGATCAGGCCTTCGGGCCTGAACAGCAGGATCAGAATCACGAGGCCGAAGGTGAAGGCCTGCCGGTAATCGACCAGGTCCTGGGGCAAGAAGGTGTTGATGCCGACCGTCATGAGCGCCAGCACGTAACCGCCGACCACGGCGCCCTGCAGACTGTTGAGCCCGCCGACCACGGTCGCGACGAAGGCGACGATCAGGGGCTCGAGCCCGATGCCCGGCGTCACCGAGGCGGTGCGCCCGAGCCAGAACAGCGCGACCACGCCCGCGAGCAGCCCGCTGATCGCGAACGCGACGCTGATCACGAGATTCGCCGGCACGCCCAGCATCCGCGTCATCCGGAAATTGTCGGCGGCGGCGCGCAGAGCGATCCCCAGCACCGTTCGGTTGAGCAGGAGCGTGAACAGCGCGAGCATCGCCAGGCTGACCGCGACCGCCAGAAGATCGCGGACCTGGATCAGGACGCCGCCGATCATGAAGTTCTGGCTGAACAGATCCGGCAGGGGCACGACCCGCGCGCGCGGCGAGATCAGGAGCAGCGCCGCGTTCTGCAACAGCGTGCTGACCGCGAACGAGGTGATCAGCATCGCGGTCAGCGACTTCTCGCGCACCGGCCGGAACGCGATCCGCTCGGTCAGCACGCTCGCGAGCACGGCCGCGAGGATCGCGACCAGCGCCATCACGAGCCAGGGCAGGGGCGAGCCGTCGAGCAGGTAAAGCGCATAGCCCGCGACCATGATCAGCTCGCCATAGGCGAAATTGACGAGCTTCAGGATGCCGTAGACCAGCACGAGCCCGAGCGCCATCAGCGCGTAGAGGCTGCCGAGGCTCAGGACGTCGATCACGAAATAGGCGGCCTCGGTCATGCCCGCCCCGCCCGCGCGGCGCCGCCGCCGAGATAGGCGCTCTCGACGTCGATCTGGCGGCGCAGCTCCTCCGGGCGGCCGCCGGCCTCGACCCGGCCCATCTGGATCACATAGGCGCGATCGGCGATCCGAAACGTCTGACTGACGTTCTGCTCGACCAGGAGGATCGTCGTGCCGTCTTCGTGCAGCCGGGAGATCAGCTCGAAGACCTGGCCGACCAGCTTCGGCGCGAGCCCGAGCGAGGGCTCGTCCAGCATCAGGAGCTTCGGATGGGACATCAGCGCCCGCGCGATCGCCAGCTGCTGCTGCTCGCCGCCCGAGAGCGTGCCGGCCGACTGGTCGCGCCGCTCGCGCAGGATCGGGAACAGCTCCGCCATCGCCTCGAGGTCGCGCCGGTACTCCTCGCGGTCGCGGCGGATGAAGGCGCCGAGCCGCAGGTTCTGCTCGACGGTCAGCGCCGGAAAGATCTCCCGGTCCTCCGGTACCATCGCGATCCCGCGGCGCACGATCGCCTCCGGCGCCAGCCCGGCGATCGGCTCGCCGCAAAAGACGATCCTGCCCCGAGTGGGCGTCAGCACGCCCGCGATCGTCGCGAGCGTCGTCGTTTTGCCGGCGCCGTTCGCGCCGATCAGAGCCACGAGCTCGCCGACCGCGACCTCGATCGTGACGCCCCGGAGCGCGCTGATCGCGCCGTAGCGGGCATGCACGTCATGGAGTGCCAGCACGCTCATCGTCCAAGGGCGCCCCGAGATAGGCCTCGATCACCTCGGGCACCGCGCGCACCTGCTGCGGCGTCCCCTCGGCGATCGTCCGGCCGTAGTTGAGCACGTGCAGCCGGTGGCAGAGCCGCATGATCAGGCGCATGTCGTGGTCGACGATCAGCATGCCAAGCCCGCTCTCGGCCGGGATCGAGGCGAGCCGGGTCAAAAGCTCCTCGCTCTCGTCCTCGTTCAGGCCGGCGGCCGGCTCGTCGAGGAACAGGAAGCGCGGCTGCATCGCCAGCGCCCGGGCGACCTCGACCATCCGCTCATGCCCGTAGGGCAGCGCGGTCGCGGGCACGGCTGCCCAGCGTTCGACGCCCATGCGCGCGAGCACCGCCTCTGCCCGCTCGGTCGCCTCGGGCCGGCGCGCGCCGACGCTCATCGCGGCGACCATCACGTTCTCGAGCACGCTCAGGCCGCCGAACAGGCGCACCCGCTGGAACGTGCGCGCGAGCCCGGCGCGCGCGATCTCGAACGCCGGCCGGCCGGTCAGGTCGCGGCCGCCCGCCAGAACCCGGCCTCCGGTCGGCGGCAGCACGCCCGTGACGACGTTGATCAGCGTCGTCTTGCCCGAGCCGTTGGGGCCGATCAGGCCCAGGATCTCGCCGCGCCCGAGCCGCAGGCTGACGCCGTCGACCGCGCGCAGCTCAAAGAAGTGCTTGCTGACCCGATCGATCACCAGCGCGTCGGCATCGGATCCGTTGGCCGCATTCATGCCCCGACCGTGGCTCACCTGCCAACGCGCGGCCCAAAGCGCACCCGCGCCGGCGACGACGCTAGCTCTTGTGCTCCTCGATGTACTTCACGAGGTAGGGCGGCTTCGGGACATTGCTCGGCCGGCGCCAGCCGACGAAGCCGGGCTTGCCGCCCTGGAGCTCGACCAGGGCCGCCTCGATGTCGGGCTCGTGGCCGTGGGCGGCATCGGTCCAGCGCAGCTTGCCGGTCAGCAGCTGGAAGTCGGTGTTCTCCATCGCCTTGGCGACCTTGTCGCCGTCGGTCGAGCCCGCCTTCTCGATCGCCTGGGCCATGACCTGGACCGTGTCCCAGCCGGTCGCGACGAACGACGTGTCGGGCGCCTTGCCGTATTCCTTCTGGTAGAGCTGGAGGAAGCCCGCCATCTCCGGCGTCGCGCCCGGCGCCATGAAGCTGTGGGTCACGAAATAGACGTTGCTGCCATATTTCGCGCCGAGCGCATCGAACAGGCCCTGGTCGTCATAAGAATCGCCGCCGACGATCGGCGCCTCGATGCCGGCCTGCCGGATCGTGCGGATGATCGTGCCGAGATCCGGCATGTAGGACGAGATGAACAGCATGTCCGGCTTCTCGGAGGAGCGCTGGAGGCGGGCGAGCTGGGCCGAGAAGTCCTGCGCGCCTTGCGTGTACTTGTCCTCGAAGATGACCTTGCCGCCCAGGTCCTTGAAGTGCTTGATGAAGTATTCGCTGAGGCTGGTCGTGTAGTCGATGAAGGTGTCGGTGATGACGTAGGCGTTCTTCCAGCCCTTGTCGTTGAAGGCGAACTCGGCGGCGGCAGCACCCATCGTCGTGTTCCACATCGACAGCGTGAACTGCTTGTCGCCGAGGGTGACCGAGCCGTGGAGCGGCGAGGAGGCGCAGGTCGAGATGCCGACGATGCCGGCCTTCTGGGCCTCGCGGTCGGCGGGCCCGCCCATGTCGAAGTCGCAGGGTGCGACCATCAGCTGCGCGCCTTCGCCGATCACCTGCGCGGCGCTGTTGCCGACCGTCACCGGGTCGCTCTTGCCGTCGAGATTGACGAACTTGAGCTTTTTGCCGAGCACGCCGCCCTTCTCATTGATGACCTTGACCGCGAGCTCGGCGCCGCGCAGCCCGGGCTCGTCGAGCGGCGCCTGGATCCCGGTCAGGCAGAGCGCGCCGCCGATGAAGATCTCATCCGCCGCCCGGGCGCCCGGCAGGGCCGCAGCCAGCATCAGCGCCGTCGCGGCCGCGGCAACGCGCGCCGCGCGGCGGCCGGGCTGGGTCGCGAGGGCATGCACAGGTCGCTCGCTGCTCATCGTCCCCTCCTTGTTCTTGTGCTTTCGAGCGCGCCGCCGGCCCCGCCCGGCCGGCGATCGCAAACGCCCCCCACGGGATCTGCCGAACGGTAGCAGCCTCCCCCCGGCCGCGCCAGTGGCGCTCGACCGGGCGGGACTCCGAGGCCGCCCTGGGCTGGACCCGCTCCTGAGACGCGTTCCGGAGGAGACGGCGAGACTGATGCTCAGCCGCGGTCGCTCTCAAGCGGGCGCACGGCCCGCATCGCCGCCATCGGGCGGGACGGGTCCGCCAAGGCAGCGGGCCGCGGCGGAGCGACCGGAGCGCCGATCAGGGCCAGCGCCCGGCCGAGCCCCCCGGCCGACCGCGGCGTCCGCAGCCGGTCGCGAAAATCCGCGATCGTGCGGCGGAGGCCATCCTCGAGCGGGGTCTTCGGGCGCCAGCCGAGCAGCGCGCTCGCCATGCCGATCTCGGGCCGCCGCCGGCGCGGATCGTCGGCCGGCAGCGGCTTGAAGTCGATCAGCGAGCGCGAGCCGGTCAGCTTGACGATCCGGTGCGCGAGGTCGAGCACGCTGATCTCGTCGGGATTGCCGAGGTTGACCGGGCCGATCACCTCGAGCGGGCTCGCCATCAGGCGGACCAGCCCGTCGACGAGGTCGTCGACGTAGCAGAACGAGCGCGTCTGGCTGCCGTCTCCATAGACCGAGAGCGGCGTATTGCCGAGCGCCTGGACCACGAAGTTGGAGACGATCCGGCCGTCGTCCTCGAGCATGCGCGGCCCATAGGTGTTGAAGATGCGGGCCACCTTGATGCGCACGCCGTAGCGCCGGTGATAGTCGAAGAACAGCGTCTCGGCGCAGCGCTTGCCCTCGTCGTAGCAGGCGCGCGGCCCGGTCGGATTGACGTGGCCGAAGTAGGTCTCGGGCTGCGGATGCACCAGCGGGTCGCCATAGATCTCGCTGGTCGATGCCTGCAGGATCGCGGCCCCGGTCCGCCGGGCGAGCTCCAACAGGTTGAGGGCGCCGAGCACGCTCGCCTTGATCGTGCGCACCGGGTCGGCCTGGTAGTGCACGGGCGAGGCCGGGCAGGCGAGATTGTAGATCTCGTCGACCCAGATCCTGAGCGGCTTGATCACGTCGTGCTCGCGCAGCTCGAACCCCTGCCGGTTGCAGAGATGCAGCACGTTCTCCGGCCGGCCGGTCGAATAGTCGTCGACGCAGACCACCGCATGGCCGGCCGCGAGCAGCCGCTCGCACAGGTGCGAGCCGACGAAGCCGGCGCCGCCGGTAACCAGAATGCGCTTCCTCATCGCGATGGTTCCCTCGGCAACTGTCGCTCGCCCGGCATGCCCACGAGCCTCGCGCCCCAGCCGGCGGCTGCCGGCCAGGCGGGGCTCGCCGGCGTCCCGGCCGTCGGCTTCGGCGACCAGAGCCTCGAGCTCCAGCGCTCGATGCGCCGCCGTGTGCGCGTTCAGCACCCGCGCCCGCGCGGCGGCGGCGATAGTCCGCCGGCGGGCTTCCTTGAGATCGCGCAGGTGGCGCAGGACCTCATCGGGCGAAGTTGCGAGCAGGATCTCGCGTCCCGGCTCGAACACCGTCTCCAGACCCGACCAGGCATCGCTGATGATCGGCGTGCCGCAGGCCGCCGCCTCGAACAGGCGCACGCTCGGCGAGAACCCGGCGGCGACCATGTCGGTGCGGGTCAGGTTCAGCGTGAAACGCTGGCTGCCGTAGAAGGCGCGGTGGCGGTCCGCCGGCAGATACTCGATCCGGTCGACGTTGGCGGGCCACTCGGTGCCGGCGGGATACTGTGGTCCGGCGACCGCGAACCTGCCCGCGGGCCACCGCCTGGCCGGCTCGAGCATCAGCTCGCCGAGCTTGGACTGCCGGTCGGCGCTGTAGGTGCCGAGATAGCCGAGGTCGACCGACGGCGCCTCGGGCTCGGGGAAATACAGCTCCGGATCGACCGCGCAGTAGAGCGGCCGGGCCATCCGGGCGCCGTAGACCCGCTCGATCCGAGTGAGCGTCGGCCCCCCGGTGAACGACAGATAGAGCTGGTAGCGCGGGATCAGATCCGCGGCCACGTACTCCTCGTCACCGCGGGCGAGCTTGGCGAGCGTGACCGGCGTGTCGATGTCGTAGAACGCGGTCGTGCCGCGGGCGGTCGCGACCACGAACCGGCCGACGGCGACGCCCTCGGGCACGTAGGACCCGACGATGACCAGATCGGCATCCCGGATCGGGCGCTCGAACATGGCCGCGAGCTCGCCGATGCCATCGTACAGCAGGGTCCGGCAGAACGCCGGCCGGGGCAGGTCGCGGTGGGCCGCATACCAGGGCTGGTTGCGCTCGAGGAACAGCACCTGATGGCCGCGCCGGGCGAGCGCCCGGAGCAAGGCCCGGTAGGTGGTCGCGTGCCCGTTGCCCCAGGTCGAGGTGATCGAGAGGCCGAGAACGACGATCGAGAGCCGCCGGGGACTGCTCATGCCGCCCGCGCCCGATCGCGGCGCGCCCCCTCGAGGACCGCGTCGACCTCGGCCGCCCGGCGCTGGTAGGTGTGCTGCTCGAGCACGCGCCGACGCGCCGCGGCGCCGATCGCGCGCGCCCGTTCCGGGGTCAGCGCCTCGAGCAGATCCGCGACCTCGATGCCGTCGCGGGCGACCAGGACCTCGCGCTCGGGCTCGAGGAAGTGATCGATCCCCGACCAGCTGTCGGTGATGATGCAGACGCCGGCGCCGGCCGCCTCGAAGATCCGGGTCGGCGGCGACAGGCCGTAGCGCGCCATGCTCGCCCGGTTGATGTTGAGCACCGCGCGCGCCGAGCAGTTGATCGCGTTGTGGTCGCCGGTGAAGACGTGGCCGAGCAGGCGGATGTTGGCCGGCATCGGCTTATCCGCCCAGCCGCTGCCGCCCAACAGGAAGCGGCGGTGCGGCAGCGCCGCCGCGGGCTCCAGGAAAAAGGTCTCGACCCGCGCCTCGCGGTCGGGCAACCGGTTGCCGATGAAGGTGAGATCGGCCGCGAACCGCGCCTCGGCCGGGACCGGGAAGTGGGTGGCTTCGTCGAGCGCGTTGTAGATCGGCGCGCATTCCCGCGCGCCGAGAGCGAGGTAGGCGTCCCGCACCCGCTCGCCGCCGCCGTAGGTGAAGACGAGGTCGTAGCGCGGGATCAGCGCGCGCAGCGGATCGGCCGGGTCGCCCGTCATCCGGTCGAGCGTCGCCGGCGCGTCGACATCCCAGAACGCCACGAGCGAGCGGGCCCCGGCGAGCGCCAGCACGCCCGCCTCGAGCTCGTCGTCGAACACGCCGACACCGCTCGCCTTGACGATCAGATCCGCGCCCTGCGCCCGCTCGAGCGCCTGCTCGACGCCTCCGGCGGTTGCCTCGTAGACGACCACGCGCGCCCAGGGCGGGTCGGGGATGTCGCGGTGCCGCTGCCGCTCGAACGCGTCCGGCTCCAGAAACGTGATCTCATGCCCGCGCGCCGCGAGCGCCCGGAGCAGGCCCCGGTAGTAGGTGGCGGCCCCGTTCCAGTAGGCGGACACCAGGCTCGAGGCGAAGAACGCGATCCGCATCAGGACGCCTCCTGCACCCGCGGGTCTGGCGCGGCGATGCCGAGCTCGCGGCAGATCGCCAGCAGCTCGAGGACGCGATGCGCGCAGGTGTGCCGGGCGTGGATGCTGGCGAGCCCGCTGACCGCCAGATCCTCCGCGAGCGCGCGGTCTTCGAGGACGTCCCGCAGCGCCCGGGTCATCGCGGCGCCGTTCTCTGCGATCAGGTAGTCGGCGCCCGGCCGGAACAGGCCTTCGACATCGCGCCACGGCGAGCAGATCAGAGGGATGCCGCAGGCCAGCGCCTCGAAAACCCGGATCGTCGGCACCCCGGGCAGCGCCGCGACGTAGGGGCGGCGCGGAACGTGCACGGTCACCCGGTGGCGGGCGAAGGTCCGCGGCACCTCCGCATTGGCGAGCCAGCCACCGTACTCGATTCCGGCCGCCGCAAGCTCGCGTCGGGCCTGCTCCGGGTAGCGGACGCCGTGGACGCGCCCGTGCAGGCCGAGAGCGCAGGCGGGCTCGAGGACGAACTCGCGCAGCTCCGCCGTGCGCTCGTCGTCGCCCCAGTTGCCGACCCAGACCAGGTCGCCCGTGTGCGCCTCGTCGGGGTAGGGCCGGAAGACGCTCGTGTCCGCGGCCTCGTGCCAGACCCAGACCCGGCGCGCCCAGCCTTGACGCAGATACGCCTCGCGGACCGCCGCGCCGAACGCGAGCACGCCGTCGTAGCCCTCGAGATCGAGTCGCCGCATCGCGTCGGCATCGGTCACCGAGCGGTGGTGCGTGTCGTGGAACAGCAGCCGATAGCGGCCGCCGTTCCGGCGATGCCGCCCGATCTCGGCGACCAGCGCCGGCTCGTTCCACTCGTGCACCAGCACGACGTCGGCGCCGTCGAGGGCGGCATCGAGCTCGAGGTGCTCGAGCTGGTAGGCCTGCGGCTTCAGGTCCGGGAAATCGCGGGCAAAGCGGCGGAACGCGATCTCGCCCTGGTCGGCCAGAAGGTTGGTCCGGCTCCAGCCGGCAGCGGGCTCGAACACCCGGACCTGGTGACCCCGCGCCTGCAACGCGCGCACGATGCCGCGCAGGAAATGGGCGTTGCCGTGGTTCCAGTCGGAGACCAGCGAATGCACGAACAGCACGAAGCGCAGCATCGCTCAGTCCGCCGCGGCGGCCGGCCATGCCGCAGCCTCGCCCTGGAGCGGCCGTCCGGCAGCGGCATCCGCGTAGGCCTCGAGGTAGCCCTGGGTCATGGGCTCGAGCGAGTAAGCCAGGCCGCGCGCACGGGCGGCGCGCCCGAACGATTCGCGGAGCGATGGCCGTTCGATCAGGTCGGCGAGCACGGCGAGCAGACCGTCGTGATCGTCGGGCTGGACGAACAAGGCGGCGTCCGACCACAGCTCGCGCAGAGTCGGGATGTCGCCCAACACGAGCGCGCAGCCCGAGAGCGCGGCCTCGAGCGCGCCGAGCCCGAACGGCTCGTATCTGGCGGGCGAAGCGTAGATCGGCGCCGTGGCCAGCCAGTCCCGCACCTGGGCGCGCTCCAAAAGGTTCAGGCAGAGGAGATGCGAGG
>DATAOG010000183.1:0-2846 GCA_036265855.1 Geminicoccaceae bacterium
TCGCGACCCGCTTTCGTACCTACGGCGTCGCGCTCGACGAGGTTGCCGAAGCCTATGTCGAGGCCGTGCTCGCCTGGCCGCCGTTCCTGGAGTGGCAGGCTGCGGCCGTCGAGGAGCCCTGGATCATCGCCGAAGACGAGGTCGAGTGAGGCGGCGCGCTCGCGTCGTTAGCGTTAACGTTCTCTTCATCAACAACCATTAGGACAGCCCCAGCCACGATTTTTCGTGACTGAGGCGTTCCTCCCTACTTGGCGGCGCTCCCGTTTCTTCGAGGCGGGGCGCCGCACTTTCTTGTATGGTCGCTTTGGCCTTCTCCGGCTTGTATGGTCGCTTTGGCGTTCTCTGGCCGCCCTGAGCCCAGCGGCCGGCAGGCGGCCTTGGAAAGCCGCACGATCGGGTCCAACTTGGCGAACGAACCGGATCCACAACCCGCCGACCCGACCCATGCCCGCGCTCGACCGCCGCCTCTCGATCGCGCCGATGATGGACTGGACCGACCGGCATTGCCGCTATTTCCTGCGGCTGATCACGTCGCGCGCGCTGCTGTATACGGAGATGGTTCCGACCGGCGCCATCCTGCGCGGGCCGCGGGCGCGGGTCCTGCGCTTCGATCCCGCCGAGCACCCGGTCGCGCTGCAGCTGGGCGGCGCCGATCCTTCGGAGCTGGCGCGCGCGGCCGAAGCCGGCGAAACCGCGGGCTACGATGAGCTCAATCTGAACGTCGGCTGTCCCTCGGACCGGGTGCAGAGCGCCCGCTTCGGCGCTTGCCTGATGGCGGAGCCGGAGCTGGTCGCCGCCTGCGTGCGGGCGATGCGCCAAGCGGTCAGCGTGCCGGTCACGGTCAAGACCCGGATCGGCATCGACGAGCACGATTCTTATGGCTTCCTTTGCCGCTTCGTCGAAGCCGTCGCGGCGGCCGGCTGCGGCACGCTCATCATCCACGCCCGCAAGGCCTGGCTCTCCGGCCTGAGCCCCAAGGAAAACCGGGAAATCCCGCCGCTCCGCTACGAGCGGGTGCACCAGATCAAGCGTGATTTTCCGGATCTCGAGGTGATCCTGAACGGCGGCCTTCGCACGCTCGGGCAGGCGCAGGCCGAACTCGCCCATGTCGACGGCGTGATGCTCGGCCGCGAGGCCTATCAGAACCCGTTCGCGCTGGCCACCTGGGAGCAGGCCCTCTACGGCAGCGCCGAGCCGCTCCCCGAACGCATCGAAATCGTCCAGCGCCTGCTGCCCTACCTCGAGCGCGAGCTGGCCGCGGGCACGCCGCTGCGCGCGATCACCCGCCACATCCTCGGCCTCTTTAATGGCGAGCCCGGCGCCCGCGCCTGGCGCCGCCACCTGTCCGAAGCCGCGCACCGCCCAAGCGCCGGCCCCGAGGTCCTCCTCGAGGCGCTGGCCCAGATCCGTCCTGCCGCGCCACGCCGCGCCGCTTGATTGCTTCTGGATGCCGACGACAGTGCTCAAGCCGAGCTGAGCCGGCTCAAATGGCCGCCGAAATCGCGGCCTCACCGGAACGCCGGCTCGTCGAAGCTTCGAAGCTTGCGCGAATGCAGCGCGTCGGGCCCGGTCTCGTCGCGCAGAATCCGGATCGCTTCCAGGCCGATCTCGAGGTGCTGGTTGATCCGCTCGCGATAGAAGAGATTCGCCATGCCGCGCAGCTTCAGCTCGCCGTGCAAGGGCTTGTCCGAGACGCACAGCAGCGTGCCGTAGGGCACCCGGAAGCGGAAGCCGTTGGCCGCGACCGTCGCGCTCTCCATATCGACCGCGATCGCGCGCTGCTGGTTCAGCCGCTCGAACAGCTCGTCGTAGCGCAATTCCCAATTGCGATTGTCGGTGGTCGCGACCGTGCCGGTGCGCATCCGGGTCTTGACGTCGGCACCGCTGAGCCCGGTGACGTTCAGCACCGCCTGCTGCAACGCGACCTGGACCTCGGCGATCGGCGGCACCGCCACGTTCAGCGGCAGGTCCTGGTCGAGCACGTGGTCCTCGCGGGCATAGGCGTGGGCGAGCACGTAGTCGCCAAGCCGCTGGCTCCTTCGCAGGCCGGCGCAGTGCCCCAGCATCAGCCAGCAGTGCGGCCGCAGCACTGCCAGATGGTCGGTGATCGTGCGCGCGTTCGACGGGCCGATGCCGATGTTGACCATGGTCACGCCCATGCGCCCGGGGCGGGTCAGATGGTAGGCCGGCATCTGCGGCAGGTGGCGGGGCCGCCGCCCCGCGGCCGGCTGCTCGGCAAGCCGCGTATTGGGCGTGATCACGTCGCCGGGCTCGACGAAGCAAAGATAATCGTCACCCTCGCGGATCGTCCGCTCGGCGTAGGCGATGAAGTGCTCCACATAGCGCTGATAATTGGTCAGCAGGATGAAGCGCTGCACGTGCTCGGGAGCGGTCGCGGTATAGTGGTGGAGGCGCTCGAGCGAATAGTCGACGCGCTCGGCGGTGAACAGCGCCAGCGGCTTAGGCGTGCCTGCCGACGGCCGAAAGGTGCCGTTGGCGATCGCATCGTCGATCAGGCTCATGTCGGGCAGAGGAAACGCGGTCTGGAGCGCGCCCACCCGGTCGTGGCGGATATCGGCGGTGCTCTCCTCGATCACGAACGGCAGCGGCATGCGCCGGTCGCTGATCCCGACCACGACCGGCACCCCGTGGTGCCGCAACAGCAGCTCGATCTGGTGCCGGTAGTACTCGTCGAACAGCGCGGGCCGGGTCAGGGTCGTGCCGTAGACGCCCGGGTCGTGGAGCGCGCCGTAGGCGAGGCGGGCATCGAGGTTCAGCTGCTCGCGGCCGAGCTCAATTCCTAGGAACGGATAGAAGGCGTCGACCGGCCCGCCGGGCAGCTCGCC
>DATAOG010000184.1:0-10928 GCA_036265855.1 Geminicoccaceae bacterium
CGCGGCATTCCCCTCCTCGAGAGCCACGAGGAGGACGGGATGCCGGCCAGGAGGGAGCTGACCATGCGCCAACTACGACAGATGCTGCGGCTTGCCCATGAGGGCGTGAGCGCGCGTGCGATCGGGCGAATGCTCGGAGCCGCGCGCAGCACCGTCCAGGACACCTCAAGCGGGCCGAAGCCGCAGGCCTGGCCTGGCCGCTCGGCGCCGAGATCACCGACCCCCATTTTTCTAGTGGTATCCCGCGGATACCTCTTTTCTCAGTGGAGTACACGGATCAGGGGTCGCGATTATTCCTGCGCACTCGACGGCGGGCCGGCATGGACCTGGCGCCGGTGCCAGCCTGCGTTGCCGCTCGAAGGCATGCTCGTCGAGATCGATGTCATCGCCGTGGTGCTCCACGATCGCGTCCCATGGCTCGTAGCAAACCTCTGATTAGATTAGCAAAATCGGGCGATCACGTCACCAAAACATCGACCCACGGCGAGCAGGAAGGTTCGGCCTGGAATGGCCACTTCGGCTGCACGTGCTAGCACTCGCTGTTCGTGTTCAATCAGTACGGCGATCTGGAGCGCTGTCTCTTGCGAGCGGGCCACGTCCACAGCGCCGAGGACTGGCGCCTGGTGCTGGAGCCGGTGGGTCGTGTACGGAAGGTTCTGCAAAAGCGCCGGGGCGGCGGGGTCATGGTATGCGGGTGATGTTCGACGTCACCTGAAGGATGCACACCATGCCCCGAGGCAAGCTTAGGCCGACATTGGCGGAAGTGAAGGCGCTGTTGGCCGAGGATCGTGACTTCCTGCGGCCGCTGGCGCAGGCGGTGCTGCAGGAGCTGCTCGAGGCCGAGATGACCGAGGCATTGGGCGCCGAGAAAGGCGAGCGGTCTGCGGCGCGCCTGGGCTACCGCAGCGGCTACTACGATCGCACCCTGGTCAGCCGGGTCGGCAAGCTGGAGCTGCGGGTGCCGCAAGACCGCCACGGTCGGTTTTCGACCGAGCTGTTCGCGCGCTACCAGCGCTCGGAGAAGGCGCTCGTCGCGGCCCTGGCCGAGATGTACGTGCAGGGCGTGTCGACCCGCAAGGTCAAGGCGATCACCGCGCGCCTGGCTCCCAGCGCCGGCCTCGGTGGTCGGCGCGGAGCGGCGCGCTGTGCGGCCACAGCTTCTCGGCCTCGGCGATCAGCACGATCAACACGAGGCTCGACGAAGGTCTGGCCGAGTTCGCGCGCCGGCGGCTGGACGAGGCCTGCCCGTACCTGATCCTGGATGCGCGTTATGAGCGGGTCCGCGAGGCCGGCGTGATCCGCAGCCAGGCAGTGCTGCTGGCGATCGGCATCGGCTGGGATGGTCGGCGCAGCGTCCTGGCGGTCGAGCTCGCCAGCCGCGAGAGCCGCTCGAGCTGGCGCGACTTCCTGCTCGGGCTGCGCGAGCGTGGCCTGTCCGGCGTCGAGTTCGTTGTCTCGGACGATCATGCCGGGCTCCGGCAGGCGATCGCCGAGGGGCTGCCGGAAGCCGTCTGGCAGCGCTGTTACGTGCACTTCCTCAGGAACGCTCTGGACTATGTGCCACGCAAGGTGGACGACGACTGTTTGCGCGAGCTGCGCTGGCTGTACGACCGTCGCGATCTCGCCGAGGCGCGGCGCGACCTGGCGGCGTGGCTGGCGAAGTGGCAGGCCACGTACCCGAAGCTGTGCGGCTGGGTCGAGGAGCACATCGAAGAGACGCTGAGCTTCTATCGGCTGCCGCGCCAGCACCACAAGCATCTGAAGTCGACCAATCTGCTCGAGCGTCTGAACGAGGAGATCAAGCGCCGCACCCAGGTCGTCCGCATCTTCCCCAACGCCGAAAGCTGTTTGCGCCTGGTCCGGGCGCTCGCCGTCGAGATGCACGAGAACTGGCTCGAGGCGCACCGCTACCTGAACATGGACGACCTAAGGGAGCACAAGAAGGAGGCCCTGCGCATGGCGGCGTGAACCCACCAACCTGCCCTGTGGACAACGCTGCGCGTTGCCCACAAGGCCCACCACCGCCGCACCATGATCCAATTTGCAGAAGATTCTCGACACAACTCTGGGACGCCGCGTCGGCGCCAACGGGGACGGTGGCAGCGGTTCACGCTCGCGTCACGGGACAGAGGTCGGAAGGATTCCCCTGAGAGGGCCAGGGAGATTCCTCCAGATCGACCGTTATCCCTGCAGATCGATCGTTTCATTCTTACCGTTGTATGTACGAAGCTGGGGATACGCAGAGCTTTCCCGGGGCGGAGACCGCGGGGCCATACGCCGACCAGGGACCAGGGATGCCGCTAGCGCGGTGATGCTCGGCGGGGCGGGGCGAGCGCGCCCGGGGGGAGTTCGTTGCGAAGCGCGTTGGACTCAGGATGCAGCTAGCGCGATGCTCGGCTGGGCGGGGCGAGCGCGCCCGGGGGGAGTTGGTTGCGAAGCGCCTGAAGCTGCCGCTCGCTGACCCCTGGGTGGCCCGCGAGCAGCTCGGCAAGGGCCGTGGGCGAGACGTCTCGGTTGTCCTTGATCAGCCAGTAACCGGGAAATTCCCAGTCCGGGATCAGCCGGGTCCGAAGGGCGATCTTGGGCACCTTGTTCTTGAAGCCCCAGTCGTGGCCCAGGACGCGGAGCGCCTCGGGCGGGATCAGCACCTCGACCTCGCGCCCTGAGAGGTCGGTGCCGCCGTCGGTCAGCTGGGCAAGCTCGTCCTCGTCCTCGAAGCCGACCGCGCAAGCCCCCGCCTTGAACAGGCGCGCCCGCTCGACGTCGAAGCCCGCGCAGTTGGTGGCCTCGCCCTGGAGCCGGGCGTGGAACGCGTACTCGCCCCAGGCCGCGAAGATCTCGGCTTCCAGCGCCTCGAGCCGCGGCAAGCCCTGCGTGCGGCCGGGGAACCAGGGCGTGTCCTCCATGAGCCGCGCCCAGCCCCGATGATCGAGGTCCTGGCGAGCCACCTGCTCGTCGGGGCCGAGGTGGGCGTATTTGCCGAAGCCCGCGACCGCGCCCGGGGCGCCCGACTGATGGGCCTCGATCACCGCGTCGAGATAGGCGAGGCTCTGCTCCCGGCAGCGCTCCCAGCCGGCGCGCACCTCCGGCGCCTCGTTGACGTTCTGCCCGCGCCGGCGCCTAATCTCGCGCAGCCGCCGGCGCTGCTCCCGGTCCATCGTCCGCGTCCCTGGCCATTGGCGGATATCAACCGACACACGATATTCAAGGCGAGGGTCTCCCACAAGGCGCCAAGGCGGTGGTCAAGCTCGTCGGAACGGCCTAGATTCGGGAGTTCAGGGTCGGTTCATCCGAAAGCGCGCACGCTGAGGCCGCGCGGCTGGACCGGGGGCTGGCGTTGGCGGCTGGGAACTCGAGGAGCGCTATGACCGGAGAGCAGATCCGCAAGGTCTATCTCGACGAGGACGAGGACTTTTCCGAGCGCCAGTCCTACGGCCGGCGCGTGGTCACCCCGGTCCGGTATTCGACCGATCCGCGGGATGTCGGCTGGGTGCGCCAGAACATCCCCTGCCAGACCGCCTGCCCCGCCGACACCAACGTGCCGGCCTATATCCAGATGATCCTCGAGAACCGCTACGGGCGGTCGTACGAACTGAACCGGATCGCCAACGTGCTGCCGGGCACGCTCGGCCGGATCTGCTCGCGCCCGTGCGAGGACGCCTGCCGCCACGGCTGGCCCGGCAACGGCGCCCCGGTGAACATCTGCCATCTGAAGCGCGCGGCCGCCGACCACAAGCCGTCCGGTCACCGGATCACCGAGAACCTGTTCACGCCGTCCGGCAACCGGATCGCGATCGTCGGCGCCGGCTCGGCCGGGATCGCCGCGGCGCATGACCTCTCGATGCTCGGCCACGACGTGACGATCTTCGAGGCGGAGGAAGTTCCGGGCGGCATGCTCTACTACGGCATCCCCGAGTTCCGTCTGCCGCGCGACGTGCTCTCGGTCGAGGTCCGGAACGCGCTCCGGCTCGGGGTCGAGCTCAAGTCAGGGGTCGCGGTCGGCACCGGGCCGAACGATGTCCGCCTGTCGCAACTGCTCGAGGACTACGACGCGGTCCTGCTCGCGACCGGCTGCATGGCGGCGATCCGGCTGCCGCTGCGCGGGGTGGACGACGGCGCCGAGGACCCGGTCCGCAGACTCCCGAACGCCGAGTACGGCCTCGATTTCCTGATGGAGCTGCACCGCGGCGAGACCAAGACGGTCGGCAAGCGGGTCGCGGTGGTCGGCGCCGGGTTCACGGCACTCGACTGCGCGCGCGTCTCGCTCCGGCTCGGCGCCGAGGACGTGACGATCCACATCCGCACCACCGAGGAATATATCCCGGTGACCAAGGAGGAGATCCACGAGGCCAAGCGCGAGGGCACCAAGATCCTGGGACTGCGCACGCCCGTGGGCCTGATCACCGACGAGGGCGGCCGGCTGACCGGCGTCCGGTTCGCCCAGAACCGGCTCGGCGGCTGGCGGGCGGGGGGCCGCCGCCAGGCCATTCCGATCGAGGGCTCCGAGTTCGTCGAGCCCTGCGACACGCTCCTGATCGCGATCGGCCAGAAGACCGTCAACGACTATCTCGACCTCCCGGTCGAGCTCGACCGCTGGGGCAGCGTCAAGGTCGACGAGCGCGGCATGACCTCGGTCAAAGGCCTGTTCGCGGCCGGCGACTTCGTGATCGGCGCCTCGACCGTGGTCGAGGCGGTCGGGCTCGGACGCAAGACCGCGCTCAAGATGGACACCTGGCTCATGGGCCGCGAGCGGCGGAAGCTCGTGGTCAAGATCGAGCCGGTCGAGGAGCCGCGGCGCGACCGGTCCTGGGACTTCATCCCGGCCCAGCACATCCCGATGGAGCCCATGAAGTCGCGTTTCGACACGCTGACCCTCGAGGCCGAGAAGGGCTACGATCCGGAGCTCGCGGTCGAGGAGGCCAAGCGCTGCTATCTCTGCCACCACAAATACGAGATCGACCCGGACAACTGCATCTACTGCCGCGCCTGCATCGAGGTCGCCCCCCGCAACTGCATCAAGCTGGTCTCCGGCATCGACATCAAGGACGACGGCAGCTACGGCGCGCTCGAGGAGACCACCGAGTGGGACCGGGTCGGGGCGATCTGGATCGACAACAACGAGTGCATCCGCTGCGGCGCCTGCTACATGGTCTGCCCGACGCGCTGCATCTCGATCACCAAGAACGAGATCTTCTACCAGGACGTCTGAGCGGATCGGGACTGGTCGGCGAATGGCGGCGCGACATCACGTGATCATCGGCAACGGCGTCGCCGGCAACCGCGCCGCAGCCGTGCTGCGCGAGCTCGACCCGGACAACCGGATCACGATCATCTCGATCGGCGCGCTCCTGTTCTACGATCGCTATCAGCTGCCGCAGATCTTCCGGGGCAAGCGCGACTGGCGCGAGTTCCTGGTCTATCCGCCCTCCTACTACGAGGACCACCGGATCGCGGTCCGGCGCAAGTGCCGGGTCGTCCAGGTCGACCCCCGCCGGCGGGTGCTGCTACTGGCGCATCGCGAGGAGGTCGGCTACGACCACCTCCTGATCGCGAGCGGCGGCAGCGGCTATCTGCCGCCGACGCTTTACGATTACCGGCCGCTGCTGCACAGCTTCGCGAGCTACCGGACCGCGATCACGACCGCCGAGGCTCTGCCGCCCCGCGGCACCCTGATCATGCTGGGCGGCGACATCCTGGGCCTGGACGTCGCCCACGCAATCGCCGCGAGCGGCCACAAGGTGATCCTGATCCCGAGCGAGCAGACCTTCTGGCCGCACAAGATCGATCCGGCCGAGCGGGCGCCCCTGTTCGAGGCGCTCGGGCGCGCCGGGATCGAGGTCCTCGACAGCCGGCCGGTCGAGCGGATCGAGGCGGTGGACGTCGGCGGCCCGGCGCGGCGCGTGGTGCTCGCCGATGGCGAGGCGCTCGCGGCGGATGTCGTGATGGCGTTCTACGGGCTCGTGCCCTCGCTCGAGTTCATGGTCGGCTCGGGCGTCGACATCGAGCGCGGTCTCCTGGTCAATCCCGAGCTGCGCACGACCGATCCGCACATCTGGGCGGCGGGCGACGTCTGCCAGATCTGGTGCGCGCAGGAGAACGCCTATCGCTTCTACTACGGCTGGAAGAACGTCAAGGCGATGGGCGAGATCGCGGCCCGCAACATCGCCGGCGCCGAGGAGCCGTTCCATACCGCCGGCGACGAGGTGCTCGCGGTCAACGCTCAGGGCCGTCTGCACTCGTCCTTCTGGGACTACGACTAGGTGAGCGCCCGATGAGCGATACCGACATCCAGATCGCGATCTGCGGCTCGGCCGGCGACGGCACGATCGCCGCCGGCGGGATCCTCAACCAGGCGATGGCGCGCGCCGGCTACAAGGTCATCGCGTTCGACGTCTATCCGGCCGAGATCCGCGGCTTTGGCGAATGCATCGCCTGCTCCAGGATCACCTCGGGGCAGGTCTTCTCGCTGAAGACCCGGTCCGACATCCTGGTCTCGCTCAACGACGGGCACGCGATCGCGCATGTGCCGGAGGTCGCCGACTACGGCGCCGTGATCTACGACGACGCGCCGATCAGCACGCTCAAGGAGGGCCAGCACATCTCCGGCCACGTCAAGCCCAGCCAGCTGCCCTACGGGCTGCCGATGCGCGAGATCTCGGAGCGCGCGACCAACGCCGGCAAGTCGCGCAACATGGTCGCGCTGGGCTTCACGGCCGGCCTCTACGGCATGCCGCGCCAGGCTTTTCACGAGACGATCGCGGCCAAGTTCAAGGGCAAGGCGGACGCGATCACGGAGGGCAACATCAAGGCGTTCGATGCCGGCTACGACGAAGGTGCCAGGACCTTCAAGCTCGACTTCATCGGGCTCGGGCCGACCGGCAGGCCAGAGCCCGGCGCGGTCATGATGAGCGGCAACCAGGCGATCGTGCGCGGCTGCCTGGACGCGCAGGTCCAGACCTTCTTCGGCTACCCGATCACGCCCGCGACCACGATCCTCGAGATGCTGGCCGCCCGCCTGCCCAAGCAGGGCGGCCGGGTGCTGCAGACCGAGGACGAGATCTCGGCGATCTCCGCCGCCGTCGGCGCGGGCTACGCCGGCGTGCGGGCGGCGACCGCGACCTCCGGGCCCGGGCTCGCGCTGATGGTCGAGATGCTCGGGCTCGGCGTCATGGCCGAGGTGCCCTGCGTGGTGTTCGTCTCGCAGCGCGGCGGACCGTCGACCGGCATGCCGACCAAGACCGAACAGTCGGACCTCAACCTCGCGGTCTACGGCGCCTCGGGCGATGCGCAGCGGATCGTGCTCGCGCCGACCAACGTCGAGGGCTGCTACCGCTGCGCCGGCAAGGCGTTCGAGCTCGCCGAGAAGTATCAAACACCGGTCATCGTGCTGCTCGATCTGTATCTGTCGAACCGGCTCGAGAGCGTGACGCTGCCGGCCAAGCCGCCGTTCGCGCCGAGCCTGATCAAAGGCCTCGACGGGCGCTCGCGCGGCGCCCCGTACCAGCGCTACGCGCTGACCGACGACGGCATCAGCCCGCGCGCGGTGCCGGGCCAGGAGGGCGGGATCCACACGATCACCGGGCTCGAGCACAACGAGGCCGGGCGGCCCAAGGACACGCCCGAGGTCCACGCCCGCATGGCCGAGAAGCGGCACATGAAGCTCGCCTCCGCGGTCAGCCATCCCGACCTCACCACCTGGAAGCGCTTCGGCGACGAGGGCCGGGTCGACGTCGGGATCATCGCCTGGGGCTCGACGTTCGGCGAGGCGCTGGAGGCGATGCTCAAGGCGCGGGCCGAGGGTATCCGCTGCGCCGCGATGAAGGTCGTGATGCTCTCGCCTCTGCCGGTCGACGCGATCTCCCGCTTCTGTGCCGACTGCACCGAGGTGCTGGTGCCCGAGCTCAACTATGAAGGCCAGTTCGCGAGCCTGATGACGGGTGCGACCGGCTGCCTCGTGCACCGCTTCGACCGGGTGACCGGCCGGCCGATGCCGGTCGACGACATTCTTGCCGAGGTCCGGCGTCTGGCCAAGGTCGACGCCAAACGGCGGTTTGCCGCCGCCTGAATTCTCTCCAGAAGGAACCGCCGCGATGGCCGAGCTGCGCGAGCCCATCTACCTCGAGGAAAAGCTCAAGGAGATCCAGGGCACGGGCCGTCTGTCCTACCGCTCGAAGTCGCTGCCGACCTGGTGCCCGGGCTGCGGCTACTTCAGCATGACCGAGGGCCTGACGCTCGCGCTGAACCGGCTCGGCGTCGCCAACAAGGATGCCGTGATCGTGTCCGGGATCGGCTGCGCCTCGCGCTTCCCGTTCTTCATGGACACCTACGGCTTCCATACCCTGCACGGCCGCACGCTGCCGGTCGCGACCGGGATCAAGCTCGCCAACGACAAGCTCACCGTGATCGCGATCGGCGGTGACGGCGACGGCTTTGCGATCGGCGGCGGCCACATCCCGCACGCCGCGCGACGCAACGTCGACATCACGTACCTCTTGTTCGACAACGGCATCTATGGCCTGACCAAGGGCCAAGTGTCGCCGACCTCGGTCATGGGCTTCAAGACCAAGACCAGCCCCTACGAAAACCGCGACGCGCCGCTCAATCCGCTGATGATGCTGTTGTCCTACGGCGCGAGCTGGGTCGGTCAGGCCTACGCCGGCGAGCCCCATCACCTGACCGACATGATCGTCCAGTCACTTGCGCACCGCGGATTCTCGTACCTGCACATCCTCTCGCCCTGCGTGACCTTCGACAAGACCAGCAAGACCTACCAGAACCTCGGCATGCAGGTCCGCCACCTGCCGGCCGACCACGACCCTACCGACCTGATGGCGGCGATGGCTCAGGCGATCGATACCGCGACGCCGGCGCTCGGCGTGCTGTTCTGCCAGCCGCGCCCGACGCTCGGCGATGCCATGGACGAGACCATCCGCGCAGCCGGCGGCAAGCCGTTTGTCGAGCAGGCGGCGGTCGCGTAGCGCTAGAAGGGGCGTGCCGAAGGCCGCTCGCGGGCGGGCGGCATCCGGGCCGGTCCGCCGGCCGACCCGATCAGCTCGGGCTGCCCGCCCGGGTCGGCGAGCAGCGTGCGCCCCCGATGGGCCGGCTGCGACCCGGCAGAGCGGTCGGCCGGCTCGTACGACAGAAACCCGGCTTCCAGCGCGAGCGGGCTCGCTCCCGTGTCGGCGGGGTCATGGTGGCCGCAGGCCGCCGGCCGCTCGGTCCGCCCGGGTCCCGTCCGGTCGACCGGCGCCAGTGCATCGGCAGCACTCGAGCCCTCGAGCACCCTTGTCCGGTTGTGGTCGGAGCCGTCGGAACAGGCGCTTGCCGGCACCGGATCGGCGTTCGGGCCGGGGCCGGACGCCGGGCTTGGGTCCGTCTCGGCCGCCGCGATCTGGGTCGGCGAAGCCGGCTTCCTGACCGGCGGCAGCGGCGGCGAGTCCTCGCGCTCCGTCCTCGCCTGGCCGTCGACGGGCGCCATTCGATAGAAGACATGGCTGCCGATCTTCACGATCGGTGTCAGCTCGGGCCAGTCCGGATCGACCTGGTCGGAATGGAACCAGCGCGCGCCGCCGGTCGGATCGGACAGCCGGCCGCTCAGGGCCAGGATCGCGAGCCGGCGGGCACGCTGCCAGGCCGAAGGGTCGCGCGGGCGGTCGTCGATCCCGTCGCAATGCCAGGAGAACTGGCAGAGATTGAGTCCCCGCTCCTCGCCCTGCCGCACCACTCCACAGACCGTGTGGGGGAACGCCGGATCGGCGACCCGGTTGAGCGTCACTTCCGCGACCGCAATCTGGCCGAGCCGGGGCTCCGCCCGCGCCTCCCAGTAGATGTTGAGCGCCAGGCAGTCGAGCGCGCTGTCGAACGGCGTGTCGTCGAGAGGGATCGGCGCCGCGGCCCGCACAGGCTCGTCCTGCGCGCTCGCCATGAATGCCGGCAGCAGCGCCAGCGCCGACAGAACCAAACACGACCCCAGCCGCCGGTAGAACATGCGCCGCTGGCACCCCCTTGAGCTGTCGTTGCTCAGGCCCGGAGCCAGCGCGACGCCACCGGCGGCTGACCTCACACCTGCCGTTTTATCAACAGCTCCGGCAAGTGCTTTGTTCCGTTTTGCTCGACCGGCCGGCGCTGATCGGATTTTCTCCTACGCCAGGACATAACGGTTCGGTCCTGCTCGCTTCCATCGACTGCTCTGAGGCGAAGAGCTCAGCCGGCGGGGACGCGGGTTTGCGCCCGGGCGGTGGCGCGCGCTACTTTCCGCGACGAGCGATGGAGTGCTTCGATGAACCAGCTCTCGGGCGCCGAGGCGTTCGTGCGCATGCTCGAGCTGCACGGCGTGCGTCACATCTTCGGGCTGTGCGGCGACACGAGCCTGCCGCTTTACGATGCGCTCTACCGGCTCGATCACGGCATCACGCACGTGCTGGCGCGCGACGAACGCTCGGCCGCCTACATGGCCGACGCCTATGCCCGCGTGACCGGTCGCGTCGGGGTCTGCGAGGGGCCGTCCGGCGGCGGCGCCACCTACCTGCTGCCGGGGGTGGTCGAGGCCAACGAATCCTCGATCCCGGTGCTCGCGGTGACCACCGATATCGCGGTCGGGGCACGCGGCCGCTACGTGCTGACCGAGCTCGACCAGGCGGCGCTGTTCCGGCCGCTGACCAAGTGGAACCGGGTGATCGAGCAGGCGGCCATGGTCCCGCAGACGCTGCGCGCCGCCTTCCGGCAGATGACCACGGGCCGGCCGGGAGCGGCGCACATCGGCCTGCCGTTCGACGTCCAGCGGGCGCCGGTCGACGCGGCCGACGTGCAGGCCGATGCCTCGCTCGGAGTCTATCCCGCGCGGCGGAGCGCCCCCGAGCCCGCGGCGATCGCGGCCGCGGCCGAAGCGGTCCTTTCCGCGGCAAACCCGATCTTCGTCTGCGGCGGCG
>DATAOG010000185.1:0-3239 GCA_036265855.1 Geminicoccaceae bacterium
CAGTGACCTGATCCTGGCCCGCCTGCGCGGGCTGCACCCGCGCAGGATCGACCTCTCGCTCGGCCGGATCGAGCGCCTGCTCGCGCGCCTCGGTCATCCCGAGCGGCGTCTGGGCTCGGTCGTGCACATCGCCGGGACCAACGGCAAGGGCTCGGTGCTGGCCATGCTGGATGCCATGCTGCAGGCGGACGGCCGCCGCGTGCAGCGCTACATCTCGCCGCACCTCGTGCAGTTCAACGAGCGCCTGCTGTTCGATGGCCGGCCGATCGGGGAACCAGAGCTGGCCGAGGTCCTGGACATCTGCGAGCGGGTCAATCAGGGCCAGCCGATCACCGAGTTCGAGATCATCACGGCCGCGGCGTTCCTGGCGTTCTCCCGCCATTCCGCGGATGTTCTGCTGCTCGAGACCGGGCTCGGCGGCCGGTTCGATGCGACCAACGTGATCGCGCGGCCGCGGCTTTGCGCGATCGCGCCGATCTCGCTCGACCACCAGGACCATCTCGGCCACCGGCTCGAGCAGATCGCGTTCGAAAAGGCCGGCATCCTGAAGCCGGGCGTCGCCTGCGTCGTCGGGCCGCAGCCTGAGGAGGTGCTCGCCGTGATCGAGGCGCGCGCCGCCGAGGTCGGCGCGTCGCTCAGCGTGCACGGCCGCGACTGGCGGGCGTGGCGGGCGGCGGACTTGCTGCACGTGCGGGTCGGCGAGCGGACGCTCGACCTGCCCCTCCCGGCCTTGCCCGGCTGCCATCAGATCGACAACGCCGGCCTCGCGGTGACCGCGGCGCTGGCGCTTCGCGATCTCGAGCCCGCCCCGGCTGCGATCGCCGCCGGGCTGCGCGAGACGCGCTGGCCGGCGCGGCTGCAGCTGCTCGAGCGCGGCCCGCTGGTCGGCCTGCTGCCTGCCGGCTGGCAGCTCTGGCTGGATGGCGGCCACAACCCTGCCGCGGCCCGCGCGCTGGCGGCGACCCTGAGTGGTCCCGAGGCCCAGCCGCGATCCCTGCACCTGATCGTCGGCATGCTGAAGACCAAGGATGAGCGCGGCTTTCTCGAGCCCCTGTGCCCGCTGGCGCGCTCGATCACGACCGTCCCCGTGCCCGACGAGCCGGCCAGCCGCGATCCGGTCGAGGCGGCCGAGATCGCGGCCGGGCTCGGCTGGCGGGCGACCCCCGCGCGCGACCTCGAGAGCGCCCTTGGCGCCATCGTCGCGGCCGAGCCCGAGCCCTCACTCGTGCTGATCTGCGGCTCGCTCTACCTCGCGGGCCACGTGCTCCGCAGCAACGGCTGAGCGCTCGCGGCTGATCCGCCGGCCGGCCGCGACGCACGCGATCGTGCTTGGCACCGGACTGCCGATTGCCGTACAGGTCGATCCGTCGACTTGGCTGTGGAGGGGCTGATGATGACGGGCACCCCGATCCAGATTGGTGGCGCAGGCCTCCTGGCGCTGCTGTGGCTGCTCTCGCCACCGACCCAGGCGGCCAAGACCGAGGGCGAGGTGAGCCCGAGCCATAATCTAGCCGGCCATCTGCTGGTCGCGACTCCCGAGCTCGAAGACCCCAATTTCCGCCACACCATCGTCTACATGATTCAGGACAACAGCTCCGGTGCCATGGGCATCGTGGTCAACCGGGTCATGGGCAAGGGCTCGGCCGCCGAGCTCCTCAAGGGCCTGGGGCTCGACACCAACGCCAAGGCGTCGGGCGAGATCGAGGTGCACTACGGCGGCCCGGTCGAACGCGGCCGCGGGTTCGTGCTGCACAGCCCCGACTATCACGGCCAGAACACCGTGGTGCTGTCGAATCTGGCGGCTGTGACCAGCTCGCCCGACATCCTGAAGGACCGGGCCGCCGGCAAGGGGCCGCGGCAGAGCCTGTTCGCGCTCGGCTATGCCGGCTGGGCGCCCGATCAGCTGGCATCCGAGATCGCGGCCGGCGCCTGGGTCGTGATCGACGCCGACGAGGATCTGCTGTTCGGCAAGCAGGTGGATTCGAAATGGCAGCGCGCGCTCAACCGCGAAGGTATCGAGCTCTGAGCGCTTAGACGCTCTCGAGATACCAGGCGTATTCGGCGGGCGTGATCAGGTCGGCGAAGCGGTCGCGCTCCGCGGCACGGCAGACCCGGTACAGGCGGCAGAACTCGGGACCGAGGTAGTCCGGCAGCACGGCCGCCCCGGCCAGGGCCTCGATCGCCCGGTCCCAGCTGAGCGGCAGGCGGGGCGGGACCTCGTCATAGGCGTTGCCGGTGACCGGCGCGTCGGGCTCGAGGCCCTGGTCCAAGCCATGGTGAATGCCCGCCAGCACCGCCGCCAGCACGAGATAGGGATTGGCGTCGGCGCCGGCGGTCCGGTGCTCGATCCGGCGCGCCGCCGGCGGCCCGAGCGGCACCCGGAGCGCCACGGTCCGGTTGTTCTCACCCCAGCTCGGCGCGGTCGGCGCATAGCTCCGCGGCCGCAGCCGCCGGAAGCTGTTGGCGTTCGGCGCGAACAGCAGCATGGCCTCCGCCATGGTCGCCTGCAGGCCGCCGATCGCGTGCCGGAGCCCCGCTGGGTCGGCGGCGAAATGATTGCCGCCGTCGCGGCCCACCAGGCTGACGTGGACGTGCATGCCATTGGCCGCGCGGTTGGCGAACGGCTTGGCCATGAAGGTCGCCCGGCGACCCTCGGCGCGCGCCGCCGCCTTGATCGCGCGCTTGAGGAGGAAAGCCTGATCCGCCGCCCGCAGCGGATCGGCGACATGGCCGAGGTTGACCTCGAGCTGGCCGGGCGCGTACTCGGACACGGCGCTCTTCACCGCCAGCTCCTGCGCTGCGCACCAGCTCTCCAGCCGCGCGAGGAAATCGTCCTCGGCATCGAGCGGCTCGAGACCGTAGACGGCACCGGTCTCGAGCTCGGGCGCCGTTGGAACGCCGGGACCGCTCTCGCGGCCAGGCCGGCCGTCGAGCAGACAGAACTCCAGCTCGACCGCAGCGACCGGGGTCAGTCCGAGGGGCTCGAAGCGAGCAGCGACCCTGGCGAGCACGACGCGCGGGTCGGCGAAGGACGGCTCTCCGTCCGGCCCGCCGAGCCCGCCAAGCACCTGCGCGCCGCCCGCGCGCCAGGGGACCGGCGCGAAGGTCGCAACGTCGAGCAGGCAGGGCCGGTCGGCATCGCCCTCCTCCCACACCCGGCCAGAGGCATCGACGTTGGCGCCGGTCGCGTCGAGCCCGTAGAGCGAGCTCGGGAAGCTCAGCCCGGCGCCCAGCGCCGC
>DATAOG010000186.1:0-2506 GCA_036265855.1 Geminicoccaceae bacterium
AGCCCGCGGGCGAGCGAGCGGCCAGGCTTTTTGCCCCAGCGCACCCCAGCACCTGCACGACCCCTTTCCGGCTGCAGCCTGCGATGTGGAGGGCTGCGCGGGCGGCGAAGAGGCCCGGGCGCAGGGTGCTCTGGACCCGGGCGCCAGGGCCGGTTAGAAGCGGCTCGACACTCGCGACGAGGGAGGAGTCATGTCGGTCGAGATCGCGGTCATCGGGCCGCAGCGCCCGTTCGTGCTCGAGGCGCTGACGAAGGAGTATCAGGTCCACAACCTGATCGAGGCGTCGGACAAGATCGCGGCGCTCCGGCCGGCGGCCGGGCGCATCCGGGGCGTCGTCACCAACGCGATGACCGGGCTTTCGGCCGAAATCATCGACGCCCTGCCGAAACTCGAGCTCTGCGCGGTCATGGGGGTCGGCCTCGAGACCACGAACCTCCCGCGTGCCCGCGAGCGCGGCATCGTCGTGACCACGACGCCGGTGCTCTACGACGACGTCGCCGACCTTGCCGTGATTTTGGGGATGTGTGCCGCGCGCCGGATCGCCGCGGCCGACCGGTTCGTGCGCTCGGGCCAATGGCTCAAGGGCCGGATCGCTCCGGCGCAGAAGTTCAGCGGCAAGCGCGCCGGCATCCTGGGGCTCGGCAGGATCGGCATGGCGCTCGCGCCGCGGCTCCAGGCGTTCGGGATGACGATCGGCTTCTATGACCCGCAGCCGAAGCCGGGCGTGCCCTACCAGGCCTACGAGAGCCCGGTCGAGCTCGCGCGCAACTCCGAGATCCTGTTCCTCGCGGCCGCGGGCGGGCCGGGCGTCCGCCACATCGTCAACGCCGAGATCCTGGGCGCGCTCGGGCCCAAAGGCATCTTCGTCAATGTCGCGCGCGGCTGGCTGGTCGATGAGGTGGCGCTGGTCCAGGCGCTGACCACCGGCCGGCTCGGCGCCGCGGGTCTGGACGTGTTCGAGCACGAGCCCAAGGTGCCCGAGGAGCTGCTCAGCCTCGACAACGTGGTCCTGACGCCGCACATTGCGAGCAACACCGAGGAGACCATGCACGCAATGGGCGAATGCCTGCTCGACAATGTCCGCTCCTGGTTCGCGGGCAACGGCCCGGTCACTCCGGTGGCCTGAGGGGCCTTGCGCGATGGCTGAGGCAGGGCGTCTGCTCGATCAGCGAGTGGCACTCGTGACCGGCGCCGGCCGGGGTCTCGGCCGGGCGTTCGCCGAACGACTGGCGGCACTCGGGGCGGCGGTCGGCGTGCACGGCAGGCGCGAGGAGGGCCCGGCCGAATACGGCGAGGGGACCACCCTCACCGATACCGCGGCCGCGATCGCCAAGGCGCATGGCGTCCGCACCTGCCGCGTTTTGGGCGATCTCACCGTTGCCGAGCAGGTCGCGCGCGTGGTCCAGACGGTCGAGGACGAGCTCGGCGCGATCGATCTGCTCGTGCACAATGCCGGCGGCGACATCGCCGCCGCGGGCGGCAAGCCCGACCCGAACGATGCGGTCATGATCAAGGAGGCCGACGTCCGCGCGGTCCTTGAGCGCAATCTGCTCTCGACCATCCTGGTCTGCCAGCAGGTCGCGCGCGGCATGATGGCGCGAAGACGGGGACGGATCCTGACCATCAGCTCGATCGCCGCGTTCAAGGGGCAGGCGCAGGGCGCGATCTACGCGACCGCCAAGGCCGGGGTCGTGCACTATACCCGCTGTCTTGCCGACCAGCTCCGGCCCTATGAGGTCACGGCCAATTCGCTAGCGCCCGGCGACACCCGGACCGGCCGCTTCCTTGGCACCCGCTCGGTGGATCCGGAGCGCCTGGTCGAGAGCGGCACACTCGAGCGCATCGGCACCGTCGACGAGGTCGCCCGGGTCGTGGAGTTCTTCGCCGGCCCGCTCGGCGCCTTCGTCTCCGGTCAGGTGCTCCGGGTCGACGGCGGCACGCAATGCTGGCCTGGCTGAGCCGCTCGCAGCCGCGAGCGATACTCCGGATGAGATGACGGCACCGGCTGAGGCCGCCGAGGTCGTGGTGATCGGCGGCGGCATCGCCGGAGTCGCGACCGCATACTATCTGGCGCGGGCTGGCGTGCCGGTCGCTCTGTACGAAAAAGGCCGGATCGCCGGCGAGCAGTCGTCGCGCAACTGGGGCTGGATCAGGAAACAGGGCCGCGATCCCCGCGAGCTGCCGGCGGCCATACTGGCGCTCCGGCTCTGGGAGGAGATCGCGGCCGCGCTGCCCGAGGAGATCGGCTGGCGACGTGGGGGAATCGCCTATCTCGCCGAGACCGAGGCCGAGCTCGCCCGCCATGCCGCCTGGCTGCCGCATGCCCGGGCGCATCAGCTGGACACGCGCCTGTTGTCCCCGGCCGAGACCGACGCGCTGCTCCGGCAGGACCGGCGCCGCTTCAAAGGCGCGCTGTTCACGGCCAGCGATGCCCGCGCCGAGCCCGGACTCGCGGTGCCGGCGCTGGCCCGCGCCGCCGCCGCGGAAGGCGCCGTCATTCAACAAG
>DATAOG010000187.1:0-3637 GCA_036265855.1 Geminicoccaceae bacterium
ACCGCCAGCGAATGCGCGGCGATCGCGACGGCTTCCGACATCAGTTCTCTCGCAGCTGCCGGCCGGTCAGGCGCAGGAAGACGTCCTCGAGGTTGGCCTGGCGGTGCCAGTAGACCACCTCTTCGGGCAGGTCCTCGATGAAGTTCCGCGGCGTCTCGACGTAGTAGAGGATCGCGTCGCCGATGTCCTCGTGCTCGAAGCGGCCGTCCCGGAAGCCTGCCGGCAGCGGTTTTCGCACCTCGAACACGTGACCCTTGACGTGACGGTCGATCAGCTGCTGCGGCGGGCCGCGGTCGAGGATCCGGCCCTGATCGATGACGATGATGTCATCGCACAGCCGCTCGGCCTCCTCCATGTAGTGCGTGGTCAGCAGCAGGGTTTTCCCCTGCTCGCGCAGATCGAGCAGGCGCTTCCAGATCATGACCCGCGCCTGCGGGTCCAGCCCGGTGGTCGGCTCGTCGAGGATCACGAGCTCGGGATTGCTGATCAGCGCCCGGGCGATCACGAGCCGCCGCTTCATGCCGCCGGACAGCTGGTTGACGCCGCTCCCGGCCCGGTCGCCGAGCTGCAGGAACGCGAGCAGCGCCGGAATCCGCTCGGCGATCAGGGCCGACGGCAGGCTGAAGTAGCGGCCATAGACCTCGAGGTTCTGGCGTACCGACAGGTCGGGATCGAGGTTGTTGTCCTGGGGCACGAGGCCGATCTTGGCCTTGTGCTGGCGGCGGATCGCCTGGACCGGCACGCCGAAGACCGTGAGCTCGCCGGCGGACGGCGTGGCCAGGCCCATGATCATGCGCATCGTCGTCGTCTTGCCGGCGCCGTTGGGCCCGAGCAGACCGACGCACTGGCCGGGCTCGACCTCGAAGTCGATGCCGCGCACGGCCCGGACCTGGCCGTACGACTTCTCGAGGGCTCGAGCCAGGATCACGGGCAGCGGGTTCATCGTGGGTCCGGTGGCGGGATCGGGCGAGCGCCGATGGGGCGCTGGGCGCAGTGACTACAGCGAAATCCGTCCTCGGCGCAATGGGCGGCGGGCGCGTTCGGCAGGCGCGCTCACAGCTCCAGGTAATAAAAACTGCTCGCGGCGAAGCGGCCGTCCGGGCTTTGCGCGTGTCGCGGCACCTCGCCGAATTTCCTGAAGCCCAGGTTCTGGTAGAGCACCTCGACCGGATCGCCGGCGCGCATGTCCAGCAGCAGCAGACTGCGCTGCCGGGCGCGGGCGAGATCGAGCAGTGCCTCCATCAGCCGGCTTGCGACGCCCCGGCGGCGGTGGGACCGGAGCACCATCAGTTTCATCACCTCGGCGCGGTGGCGGCCATTGGCCCGGGGCTCCAAGTCGAGCTGGACCGTACCGATCAGGCGGTCGCCCTCGAACGCCGCCAGCAGATGCCGCCGGCCGGCGCCCATGGCATCGACGACGCTCCGCCAGTAGGCCAGAGCCTCGATCTGCGGCAGGGGTGCAAGAAAACCGATCGAGGCACCGCCCTCGACCGCATCGATCAGCAGCCGGACGAGCTCGGCGCCGCGGGCGTCGACCGCCGCCGGGTCGAGCGCCCGGATCGCGATCAAGCGCTCTGACGGGTCCAGGTCGGGCGCCCTTCGATCGGATAGGCCGGGTCGTTGAAGCCGGGCGTCGAGGGATGGCCGGTCGGGACCAGGCGATCGACCAGGACCTCGTCCTCGGCGTCGAAGCGGTAGTCGAGCGCCGGCAGGTAGGCCTCGAGCTGCTGAAGCGTGCGCGGGCCGGCGATCGCGCCGGTGATGAGGCGATTGTTGAGCACCCAGGCGAACGCGAACTGGACCGGCGTGGTCCCCTTGGCCTCGGCGTGGCGCTTGATCTCCTGGGCGATCACGAGCGACTCGCGGCGCCACTCGGTCTGCATCATGCGCGTGTCCCGACGCCCGCCCCGGGTGTCGTCGGGCGGCGGCCGGTCGGGGTCGTATTTGCCGGTCAGCACGCCGCGCGCGAGCGGGCTGTAGGGCACGACGCCAAGACCGTAGTAGCCACAGGCCGGCAGGTGCTCGACCTCGGGCATGCGGTTCATCGCGTTGTAGTAGGGCTGGCTGACGATCGGCCGGTCGATCCCGGCCTGATCGCAGAGATTGCAGATCTCGGCCAGGCGCCAGCTGCGATAATTCGAGACCCCGAAATAGCGCACCTTGCCGGCGCGGATCAGATCGGCCATCGCGATCACGGTCTCTTCGAGCGTCGTCGCGTGATCCTCCTTATGCAGGTACATGATGTCAATCCAGTCGGTCCCGAGCCGGGCAAGCGACCCATCGCAGGCCTGGAACATCCAGCGCCGCGACAGCCCGGCCCGATTCGGCCCCGGGCCCATGGCGTTGGCCATCTTGGTCGCCAGCACCCAATAGTCCCGCTCGGCCTTGATCGCGCGCCCGACGATCTCCTCCGACCGGCCTTCGACGTAGACATCCGCGGTGTCGATGAAGTTGATCCCTGCCTGCTTCGCGCGCGCGATGATCCGGACCGACGCTTCTTCGTCGGTCGGCCCGCCGAACATCATCGTGCCGAGGCACAGAGGCGACACCTTCAGGCCGCTCCGGCCGAGCTTGCGATACTCCATGAACCCCGTCCCTCCCCGTCTGGTCGGGCCCAACATAGTCGGCCGGCAGTCCGACGCGAAGTGGCCCAGGCGGTACGGGTCGGCCGCGCTCAGCGGCGCGGCCGGATCGCGCTCAGGCGCAGCCTGAAGCGGCGGACCTTCCGCAGGCCGCCGCGTTCGGGATAATCGCGCTCGAACACGCCGAGCTCGGCGAAGCCCGCCTTCTCCAGCACGCGCACCGAGGCCGGATTCTCGACGAAGCTGAACGCCTCGAGCGTGCGATAGCCGACCGCGGCGGCGTGCGCCAGCATCGCGCGTACGCCCTCGGTCGCGTAGCCGCGACCCCAGAACCGCCGGCCGAGCGCATAGCCGAGCTCCGCGGTGCGACCGGCGCCGCCGAAGCCGATGCCGCCGATCGTCGCCCGATCGCGCCGCAGAGCCATCAGAAACGAATGGCTGGCCGGCGCGACGTAGCCCGAAATCCATTGCCGGAGCGCGGCCTCGGTCGGCGGCCAGGGCATGCGGCCGGTCTGGCTGATCGCCTCCCAGTCGCCCGCGAACAAGGGCGCGAGCGCCGCCGCATCGTCGATCGCAAGCGGTCGCAGCAGCAGGCGTTCGGTCTCGATGCGCATGCTCCGGGCGTGCCCGATGGCCACCGGCGTCCTCGCCGCGGGCCTCATCCCGGCAATGCCTCGCCGAGTGCGGCGCGGTGGCCTGGCCAGCTCTGGGCCTCGATGAACACCCGCTTGATCTCCGGATAGGCGGACTTGATCCGCCGCTCGAGATTGCTGATCGTGGCCTCGACCTGGTCGGCCGAGAGATCGCTAGCGAAGTCGAGGCTGAGGTTCAGGGGGACCTCGTCCGGCCCGAGGTGCAAGCTTCGGTGCTCGTCGACCCGGAGAATGCCAAATTGCTCCTCCACGATGCGCTCGATGCCGCGGCGCACCTCCGGCTGCACGCTCTCGCCGATCAGGAGGCCCTTGCATTCGTAGGCCAGCCAGGCGGCGGTGCCGCCCAGAATCAGCGCGATGCCGATCGAGGCGCTGGCATCGAACACGGGCATGTCGAGCGTG
>DATAOG010000188.1:0-7174 GCA_036265855.1 Geminicoccaceae bacterium
CGCGCGTGGTCGCCGTCTTCGACAAGTGGCGCGAGCTGCTCGAGCAGCAGGTCTTCGTCGCCAACCATGTCGGCATGACCTGGCAGGAGAGCCAGGCGTTGCTGTATCAGGGCAGGTCGGCGATGATGCTGATCGGCAACTTCATCACGCCGAACTTTCCGCCGGAAGTCCGGGACAAGATGGACTTCTTCCGGTTTCCGGAGATCACGCCGGGGTTCGGCCGCTACGAGGACGCGCCGATGAACTCGGTGCACATTCCAAGCCGTGCCCGCAACAAGCAGGACGCGCGCAAGTTCCTCGCGTTCGTCGCGCGCGCCGATGTTCAGGAGCGGATCAACGCCGCGTTGCTGCAGATCCCGGTCAATCGCGCGGCCAAGGTCGCCGACGACCGGTTCCTTCAGATCGGGCAGCAACTGCTTGTGCAGGCGGATGCGCTGGCTCAGTATTTCGATCGGGACACGAGCGAGGAGCTGGCGACGATGGCGATGAAGGGCTTCCAGGAGTTCATGGTCAAGCCTGACCGGCTCGAGCGTATTCTTGGGGACATCGAGCGGGTCCGGCAGCGCATCTACGGCCCCTGAGGCCCGCCGCTGGCGGCCGTGGACGCGACGCCGCTCGCCGGCTCCGACCCGCGCGGCGGCGGCCGGGCGGCCCGTTTGGCCGTGGCAGTGCCCGGCGCCCGATCGCATCGTCCGGGCGCGGTCGCGACGCTGCTGCTGGCGCCCGCCGGCCTCTTGTTCGGGCTGTTCGTCGTCTACCCGATCCTCGCGAGCCTCAGGCTCAGCCTGTTCGACTGGGGCGGCATCGGCGAGAAGCGCTGGGTCGGGCTCGGCAACTACCAGGAGCTGATCGCCGACCCGGTGTTCCATACCGCGCTCAAGAACAGCGCCCTTTGGCTGCTGCTGTTCATGCTGACGCCGGTCGCCGGCCTCGCGATCGCGATCCTGCTCAATCAGGACTTCTCGGGCATCCGGCTCATAAGGTCGCTGTTCGCGTTTCCGTTCGTGATCAGCCAGGTCGTCGTGGGCCTCGTCTTCTCCTGGTTCTTCAACGCCGAATTCGGTCTTTTGAACCGGCTGCTCGGCTGGTTCGGCCAGGGCCCGGTAGCGCTGCTCGAGGACGAGCACCTCGCGACCTTCGCCGTGATCCTGGCCGGGCTCTGGGCGCAGACCGCCTATTGCATGATCATCTATCTGGCCGGCCTCGCGACCCTCGATCGCGAGCTCGTCGAGGCCGGGCGGCTGGACGGCGCGACCGGCCTGCGCCTGCTCTGGCAAGTAATCGTGCCGCAGCTGAGGCCCGCGACCTGCATCGCGGTCGTGGTCTCGATCGTCGGCGCGCTCCGGAGCTTCGACCTGGTGATGACCATGACGCTGGGCGGCCCGTACGACAGCTCGACGGTGCTCGCCTACTACATGTACGAGCAGACCTTCCTCGCCTTCCGCTACGGCTACGGGGCCGCGATCGCAACCGTCCTGTTCCTGGTGATGGCTGGATGCATCGCGCTCGTGCTCTGCCGCATGCTGCAGCTCGAGCGGCGCTGATCGGCATGTTCCCGACGCCGATCCGCCAGGCGTCCGCGGCCAGACAGGTCGCTTATCGCGCCGCGCTGCCGGCCTGTCTTGCGCTCTGGCTGCTGCCGCTCGCGGCCGTGATGCTGACCTCGATCCGCTCGCTCGACGACCTGAACCGCGGCAACTTCTGGGGCTGGCCGAGCAAGCTCGAGCTGGTCGAGAACTACCGCGCGGTGTTCACGGCCTCGCCGATGACCCGCTTCCTTTTGAACAGCTTCGTGATCACGCTGCCGGCCGTCGCCGGCGCGATCGCGCTCGCCTGCATGGCCGCCTTTGCGCTCGCCAAGTACCGCTTCCGGGGCAACCTCTTGCTGTTCGCGGTCTTCGTCGCCGGCAACTTCGTGCCCTACCAGGTCCTGATGATCCCGGTCCGCGATCTCGTGATCTCGCTCCGCCTCTATGACACCTATGGCGCGCTGATCGTGTTCCACATGGCCTTTCAGACCGGCTTCTGCACGCTGTTCATGCGCAACTTCATCAGGCAGCTGCCGGACGAGCTGATCGAGGCGGCGCGGCTCGACGGCATGGGCGAGCTCGGCATTCTCTGGCGGATCGTGCTGCCGCTGGTGAAGCCGGCGATCGCAGCGCTCGCCGTGCTCGTCTTCACCTTCGTCTGGAACGACTACTTCTGGGCGCTGGTCCTGGTGCAGTCGGACTCGGTCCGGCCGGTCACCGCCGGCCTGCAGGCGCTGCGCGGCATGTGGCTCACGTCCTGGCAGCTGCTGTCGGCGGGCGCGATCCTGGCGGCGCTGCCGCCGGTCCTGCTGTTCTTCCTGATGCAGCGCCAGCTGATCGCCGGCCTGACCTTCGGCGCCGTCGACGATCGGGCGGCCCGGCCGTTTCGCGCCGGGCGGCCTGGCTGAGCCTGGAGACGACGCGTGCTGGGCGTCTGCTACTACCCCGAGCACTGGCCGGAGGCTTCCTGGCCGGAGGACGCGCGCCGGATGGTCGAGCTCGGCATCGCCTATGTCCGAATCGGCGAGTTCGCCTGGAGCCGGATGGAGCCCGCGCGCGGCCGGTTCGACTGGGGCTGGCTCGATCGCGCGATCGACACGCTCGGCCGCGCCGGCCTGAAGGTGGTCCTGGGCACCCCGACCTCGGCGCCGCCCAAGTGGCTGGTCGACCAGCACCCCGAGATCCTGCCGGTCGGCCGCGACGGAAGGCGGCGTGGTTTCGGGTCGCGACGGCACTGCAGCCTGTCGAGCGCGATCTTCCGCAGCGAGGCCGAGCGCATCGTCGAGGCGATCGCCCGCCGCTACGGCCAGCATCCGGCGCTCGCCGGCTGGCAGACCGACAACGAATACGGCAATCACGACACGGTGCTGAGCTTCGGCGAGGCGGACCTGGCGTGGTTCCGTGACTGGCTGCGGCAACGCTACCGGGACGCCGCCGCGCTCAATCAGGCCTGGGGCAACGTCTTCTGGAGCATGGAGTACCAAAGCTTCGACGAGATCCCGCTGCCCAATCAGACCGTCGCCGCCGCCAATCCGGCCGCCTGGCTCGACTTCTGGCGCTGCGCGGCCGATGCCGTCGTGACCTTCAACCGGGCGCAGGTCGAGCGCATCCGGGCGCATTCGCCGGATCGGTTCGTCACCCACAACTTTCTGGGTCTGGCGCACGACTTCGATCATTTCAGGCTCGCGCAGGACCTGGACTTCGCGAGCTGGGACAACTACCCGCTGATGTTCGTCGAGCGCTTCCCGCTCAGCGAGCCCGAGCGGACCCGCTGGGCAGAGACCTCGCACCCCGATCTCGCCGCCTTTCACCACGACCTGTTCCGAGGCGTCGGCCGCGGCCGCTTCTGGGTCATGGAGCAGCAGGCCGGGCCGGCCAACGGCGCGCCCTGGAACCCGGCGCCGCTGCCGGGCATGGTGCGCCTGTGGACGTGGGAGGCGCTCGCGCACGGCGCCGAGGTCGTCGCCTATTTCCGCTGGCGGCAGTCGCCGTTCGCGCAGGAGCAGATGCACGCGAGCCTGCTGTTGCCGAACGACGAGCTGTCGGAGGGCGGCGGCGAGGTGAGCCTGATCGGCCGCGAGCTGCGCAGCCTCTCCCTGCCGGCCGGCGGCACCGCGCCGGTGGCGCTCGTGTTCGACTGCGAGGCCTCCTGGATCACGCGGATCCAGCCGCACGGCGCCGACTTCGACTATCGCGAGCTGACCTTTCGCTGGTACGAGGCCGCGCGCCGCCTCGGCCTCGATCTCGACGTGGTCGGCGCCGGCGCCCCGCTCGCAGGCTATCGCGCGGTGCTCGTGCCGACGCTGCCCCACGTGTCGGAGGCGGCGCTCGCCGCCTTCCGCGCCTTCGACGGGCCGATCCTGTTCGGGCCGCGCACCGGGTCCAAGACCTCGGGCTTTCAGGTGCCGGCAGCGCTGCCACCGGGGCCGCTGCAGGAGCTGCTGCCGCTCAAGGTCACGCAGGTCGCCTCGCTGCGCCCGGGCCTTGCGCTCGCGGTCGGCGGCGCGGCGGTCGCCGGCCGGGCCGAGCGCTGGCGGGAGTGGGTCTCGACCGGGCTCGCGCCGGTCGCGAGCTTTCCCGACGGCACGCCCGCCCTGATCCGATCCGGACGCCGCTGCTATCTCGCCTGCTGGCCCGGCGAGGACCTTCTGACGGCGGCGCTCCGGCAGGTTTTGGTCGCGGACGCCGGGCTCCCCGTCCTCCGGCTGCCGGCGCACGTCCGCCTGCGCCGCCGGGGCGAGCTGACCTTCGCCTTCAACTACGGTCCGGATCCCTGGGACGGCCCGGCAGACGCCGATTACCTGCTGGGCGGCCCCGCCATTCCGGCCCAGGGCCTCGCCTGCTGGCGCGTCTGAAGCGGCAGCCCGAGCAAAAGCGCTCCTCGGTCAGCCCGGCGGCGGCACCTCCCGGAGCTTCGCGGCGGTCCGATGCCGGCGAGCCCGCGGCTGCTATTCGCCGAGCGCGGACAGGTAGAGCTCGAGCAGCTCGTCCTCCTCGCGCCGCTGGCGCGGGTCGCGCTTGCGCAGCCCGATCAGCTTGCGCAAGACCTTGGTGTCGAAGCCGTCGCCCTTGGCCTCGGCGTAGACCTCGCGCAGGTCCTGCGCGAGCCCCGCCCTGTCCTCCTCGAGCCGCTCGATCCGCTGGACGAAGCTGCGCAGGCGTTCCGCGGCGAGGCCGGCGGTATCGGCTGCTGAGCTCGTGGCGACGTCGTTCATAGTACCTCCGCTGTCCGGGCCGGGCGCCCAAAACGCCAGCGGCGGCCGGTCCCGGTCAAGCGACTTTTCGCAAAGCCCCGGCTTGTATCCCGAATTCCCGATCCGAGCCCGAACTTAAAGCCGGGATGCGAACGATGTCCGATGCCATGGCGGCGGCGCTCGTCGGGGGCGTGTTCACGATCGTGGCCTCGATCGCGGCGGTCTACGTGCAGCGCCATTTCGAGGCCGGGCGTCCGCATCGGCCACGCCCGCCACGGCCGGATCCGGCCCCGCCGCCGACCGCTGCGTCGTCGTCCCGGGCGGCCACGGGTCGCAACGGCAAGGCGATCGCGGCCGCCGCCGCCGGCGTCTTCGGCCTGCTCGCCGGCGAGCCGATGATCGGGCTCGTCTGTGCCGGGCTCGCGCTCTGGCTCGGCCGGCGCAGCCTGGCGGAGGCCGGCGCCGGCGGTCAGACGGGCAAGGGGCTGGCCTGGACCGGCATGGCGCTCGGCGCGCTGAGCGGCCTCGGCGCGTTCGCCGACCTGCTGATGCCGAGCCCCTCGCCGCTGCTGATGATGCCGATGTTCTATCCCTACTAGCAGCCCGGTCCGCTGCCTCCGGAACCCGGCTCAGAACGGGATCTCGTCGTCCAGGTCATCGAAGCTCTCCGAGGCCGGCTCGCGGCGGCCGCCGCCGCCGGCGCGGCCCGCGCCGCCGCCGCGGGCGGCCTGGCTCGGGCCGCCGCCCCACTCGGCCTGATCGTCGGCCGGCGGGCCGGCGCTCGCGAACCCGCCCTCGTCGCGGCCGCCGAGCAGCACCAGCTCGCCGCGGAAGCGCTGCAGCACGACCTCGGTCGTGTAGCGCTCCTGGCCGGACTGGTCCTGCCATTTGCGCGTCTGCAAGGTGCCCTCGAGATAGACCGAGCGGCCCTTGGAGAGGTACCGCTCGGCGACCTCGCCCAGGCGCTCGTTGAAGATCACGACCCGATGCCACTCGGTGCGCTCGCGGTTCTCGCCGCTGTTGCGGTCGCGCCAGCGCTCCGAGGTCGCGATCGCCAGATGCACGATCTTCTGGCCGTCCTGGGTGTGGCGGACCTCGGGGTCGCGGCCGAGATTGCCGATCAGAATGACCTTGTTGACGCTCCCGGCCATGGTGCCCGCTCCCTCGCTCGATGCTCCGGCCAATCTAGCACGCCCACGGGCGGATGCGAGACCGGACTGAGGGGCTCGCGGTCGACAAGGGATGCGGCCGTGGAAAAACTCAGCCCTGCCCGGGATGTTGCTCGACGAGCTCGCGAACGAAGTCGAGGAAGGGCGCGATCCGTTGCCGAAGCCGCCGCCCGCTCCGGGTCAGGTCTTTGCTGCCGTAGTCGGCCTCGGCGCGCAGCTTGTAGGCGCTGGACAAGGTCCTGCCCAAACCCTCCGCGATCTTGCCCAGCCGCTTTTGCTTGATCATGCGTGCGAACGCCTCGACCACCCGGCCGTGATTGGTGCTGGCCGAGCCTTCAACCGCCAGCAGCGCCGCCCGGGCAGCGTGGAACATCGCGTAGTAGCTGTTGTGGACCACCGTCTCGTAAGCCGCCGGCACCGCCTGGACCGCCTGCTCGGCGTAGCGCTCCGCCTTGGCTATGGCGGCGCGGGCGTGCTCGAGCACCGGGCGCTCGATCATGGGCACGTGATCCGGGCCGTGGATGATCAATCCCCGCTCGCGAATGTTGCACGCGAGCTCATCGAGCGCGAGCCACTTGTCCGGCGCGAACAGATGCGACTGGACCTCGCTGTCGAAGGCCGCCCAGATCCAGCTGCCGACTTCCCCGATCCGCTCCTGGTCGTCGTCGGTCGGCTCATGGTGGAGAAAAACCGCGAAGTCCCAGTCACTCTCGGGCTGCGCCTCGCCGCGCGCCCGCGAGCCGAACAGCACGATGCGTTCCACCTGCCCCGGGAAGGCCGCGAGCACGCGCGCGCGATAGCGCTCCGGCAGCGCCGGGCTCCGACGGTCCTGCGGCGGGCGCAGCGCGAGGCCGGCTCTCGAGACCATGTCGAATCCTTACCAGCTCCGATCCCGGTTTGGCAGTCTCGCTTCGATGGTCGCTTATCCACAAGCTGCTTGCCGGCAAGCCCTTGCTGATCGGGGCGCGAACGGGCATCTAAGCGGTGGCAGCCTGGAGGCGCCGGACGGCGGGGTCAGCCGAAGCTCAGAATGGACGAGTTCATCCGCATCCGCGGCGCGCGCGAGCACAATCTGCGGTCGATCGACCTCGATCTGCCGCGCAACGCGCTGGTCGTGATCACCGGCCTCTCGGGCTCCGGGAAAAGCTCGCTCGCGTTCGACACGATCTATGCCGACGGGCAGCGGCGCTACGTCGAGAGCCTGTCCGCCTATGCCCGCCAGTTCCTCGAGCTGATGCAAAAGCCGGACGTCGATTCGATCACCGGGCTGTCGCCGGCGATC
>DATAOG010000189.1:0-1526 GCA_036265855.1 Geminicoccaceae bacterium
CCGGCGTGCTGCTGGTCGCGGGCTATCTTCTGATCAGCCGCCGGCTCGCGACCCGGACTATGCTGGGCCTGGTCGACTGGCACCTGCTGGTGCTGTTCTGCGGCCTGTTCGTGGTCACCCATGCGCTGGCCACGACCGGCCTGCCCGACCGGGCGGTGCTCTGGCTCGAGGCCGAGCGGCTGCACCCGGAGCGCCTGCTGATGATGACGCCGTTGACCGTGGTCGGCGCAAACACGATCGGCAACGTGCCGCTGGTCGTGCTGCTGCTCTCGGTGCTGCCGCGGCTTGGCGAGGGCGCGCTCTATGCGCTGGCCGTGCTCTCGACGCTCGCCGGCAACCTGCTCGTAATCGGCAGCCTCGCCAACATCATCACCGTGGAACGGGCAGCCGAAGCGGGCGTGCGCCTCTCCTTCCTGGAGCACGCGAAATGCGGCGTGCCGATGACCCTGCTCTCGCTTCTGTTCGCCTTCGTCTGGCTCTGGCTGCTCCGCCACGCGCTGCCCTGAGCGCGCAGCGCGTTCGAACTCACCGGGAAGCCGGCCGGGACCGGCGACGCAGCTTGCCAAGCGCGTTGCGCAGCCAGGCCGGGGGCGTGACCAGCAGGGGATGGGCCCGGGCGTCCGGCTCCAGCTCGATCCCGATTCTGGCAATCCGGCCCCGGCGGACCCACTGCACGACCAGCTCGACGTCCGCGACGCGGACATGGTCTCCGACGGCGGGCGCCCGGCTGAGCCGCGCCTGGACGAAATCGGCGAGCGGCAGCAGGCGCTCGGCGGCGGTCACGGGCAGGTCGTAGAACTCGGCGATCCGACCGGTCGGCACCTCGCCGTCGAAGGTGAACTCGCCGAACAGGCTGAGATCGGTCGCCGGTCGCGGCCGCTCGGCGAACAGCTGGTCGAGCCTCGCCACCTGCTCCGGCGCGGCGATCAGAAGAACCGAATCGCCGGGCTCAAGCCGGCCGAGGTTGCGCGGCCGCAGCAGGCGCCCATCCCGCACGACGCCGACGAGCGTCGTACGATCGACCTGCAGCAGCCTGCGCGCGCCACGCAGCGCGATCGGGCTGTCGGGGCCGACCGTATAGATCATGAGATCGCGTCCGGCCGAGGCGGGCAGGTCGATCTCGACCCGCTCGGTGATCCGCGGCCGCGGCGGCAGCTCGACCTCGAGCAGGCGCGCCGCACGCGCCAAGGTCCAGCCCTGCACGATCAGCGACACGAGCACGACCGCGAACGCCACCTCGAAGTAGATCGAGGCGTCCTCGATGCCGCCCAGGACCGGAATCGTGCCGAGAAAGATCGCGACCGCGCCGCGCAGGCCAACCCAGGCGATGAACAGGTGCTCCTTTCGGGAGAAGCCGAACGGCAGCAGACACAGCACGACCGCAACCGGGCGGGGCGACCACGACCAGGAAGGCCGCGATCAGCACCGAGGGGATCAAGGTCGGCAGCAGATGCGAGGGCGTGACCAAAAGTCCCAGCATCAGGAACATGACCATCTGGGCCAGCCAGGCGAGGCCGTCGTGGAAG
>DATAOG010000190.1:0-5981 GCA_036265855.1 Geminicoccaceae bacterium
CATGGAACGGCTGCGGGTCCCAGTCACGGGCGAAGGCGACGATCTCGTCGCGGCCGAGCGTGTACCGCCCGAGGTGATGGATCTGGCCGGGTGCCAGATCGTCGAGATGAATCTCGGCCATGGCGTGATGGTCCGGGCGCAGGTTCGCGATCGCGCTCGCAGCGCGCCTTCCCTCGCATAGCTGCTGCGCGCTCGTGCGGCAAGTCCGGTCTCCGACTGCCGGCGACGGGCCGATCGGCTGCTCGCAGCCACTTTGAATCGAGTCAATGATCACAGTCACAGGCTTTGATGACGCCCGCGATTATTGAATATTGACTTTGACGTTAAGACAGGATCGATTGCAAGTCAACTCGATATTCATTTACTCATGTCAGTTTGCCTGATGGTTTGGCCGGAACAGAGCCAGCCCGTATTGGGGTCGCGGCCGTGACGCCTCGCCGCGAAAGGTGGGGCCCGGATGAGCAGACGACGTCGCAGCCGGCGTCTCCGGGTCGGGCGGACGATCGCAGAGCAGCTCTGCCGGATGACGATGACGAGTCGGGCTAGAGATGCCGCCTCCGTCCCGGTGCTGCTGTTCCTGATGCTGGGCAGCGCGGAAATGGGCCGCTTCGTGCTCCTGAACCAGAAGATGGACCGGGTGGCGACGACGGTCCCGGATCTGGTGTCCCGGGCGGAGACGATCAGCGAAAGCCAGGTCACCGACATCATGGTCGCCGCCGACCAGGTCGCCGACCCGTTCGATCTCGCCGATCTGGGCGTCGTGATCGTGACCTCGATCACCAACTCCGACGGCACCGGACCGGTGATCGCCTGGCAGCGCAGCGGGGCCGGCAGCTTATTCCGGCACGAGCAGGCTCGGCGCCCCGGGCGACACGCCGGTGCTGCCCGACGACTTCGTCATCCGCGAGGGGAGACGGCGATCGTCAGCGAGGTCTACTACGATTTCGCGCCGTTTCTGAGCTCGCTGATCGTCGAGCCGCAGGTGATCTACGGGTCCGCCCGCAATCGCCGCGCCTGGGCACGCTCGACGCGGTCGATGCCGGTTGAGCCCGCCGGATGAGCCGGCCACCGAGCGGCCCCGGGCCGGGAACACCCGCCCGCCAGTGGCCCTCGGCCCGGAGCGCAGGCGGCTCTAGCGGTTCGCCGCGGCCGCCGGGCCGGGCGCGAGCGGCGCCTCGGGCAATGGCCAGGGACGGGCGCTCTCGAACGCCCGGGCGGCGCGCAGGACCAGATGGTCGGCATGCATCGGCCCGACGATCTGCAGTCCAACCGGCAGGCCCGCCGCGGTCAGCCCGCACGGGACCGAGGCCGCCGGCTGCTGGCTCAGGTTGAACGGGTTGCTGAACGGTGCCCAGTGGATCCAGCGCGGCTGCCGGTCCGGATCGGGCCGCTCGGCGCCGGCTTCGAAGGCCGCAAGCGGCAAGGTCGGGGTCAGCAGCAGGTCGAAGCGCTCGTGGAACAGGCGCATCCGGGCACCGAGCTCAGCCCGCCGCCGGGTCGCCTCCAGATAGTCCGAAAGCGAGATTGCCTCGCCCTCGGCGGCGATCGCCTGCAGGCCGGGATCCATCCGGGCGCGCTGCTCGGCCGTGAAGTTGCGCAAGAGATTGGCGGCCCCGACCCGCCAATGGCATAGGAAGATGTCGCTCGGGTCGGCAAAGCCTGGGTCGACCGGCTCGACCCTGGCGCCGAGTTCCTCGAACGCCGCAACCGCGCTCGCGACCAGGTCCGCGATCTCCGGGTCGACCTCGGCGAAGCCGAGCCGCGGGCTGAACGCGATCCTGCACCCCAAGATCCCGTCCTCGAGCCCGATCCGGTAGTCGCGGGCATCGTAGGGCAGCGCGAACCAGTCGCGGCCGTCGGGCCGGGCGAGCACGTTCAGCATCAGAGCCGCGTCGGCCACGCACCGGGTCATCGGCCCGATATGGGCAACGGTGCCGAACGGGCTCAGCGGCCAGGCAGGCACCCGGCCGAAGCTCGGCTTCAGCCCGAAAATGCCGGTGAAGGCCGCCGGGATCCGGATCGAGCCGCCGCCGTCGGTGCCGATGTGCAAAGCCCCCATGCCGAGCGCGCAGGCGACCGCGGCGCCGCCGCTCGAGCCGCCGGGCGTCCTCGCGGTATTCCAGGGATTGCGGGTGATGCCGGTGAGCGCGCTGTCGGTGACCGCTTTCCAGCCGAACTCCGGCGTGGTCGTCTTGCCGATCAGCACGGCACCCTGCTCGCGCAGGCGCGCGGTCGCCGGCGCGTCCTCATCCCAGGGCTGTTCGCGCGGCGTCGTCAGGCTGCCGCGCAGGGTCGGCCAGCCCCTGGTCAGGATCAGGTCCTTGATCGTCGCGGGAACGCCGTCGAGCAGCCCCTGAGGCTCGGCCCGCTGCCAACGCGCCTCGGATTCGCGCGCCGCCTGCATGGCGCGCTCCGGATCGACCAGGCAGAACGCGTTGACGGCCGGCTCGAAGCGCTCGATCCGCTCCAGCACCGCGCGCGCGACCTCGGCCGGGGAGAGCTGCCGCGTCCGGTAGAGGCGGAGCAGTTCGGTCGCGCTGAAGTCGGCCGGGTCGGCGCTCACGGACGGATCAACGCTCGCTGCGGACGCAAAGTCGCGCTCGACGTGCCGCATCGGAGGAAAGCCAGGCGACAATCGTCAGCCCGATGATATCGGGACCGGCGAGCGCTCGGAGCTCCTTCAAAAGTGGACGCAGAGTCCGCGCTCGGGGTGGCGGTATCGGAGCAAAACGGGGCGATGATCGTCAGCCGAGACACCGGGACCGGCGAGCGCTGGGAGCTCCTCCAAAAGTCGACGCAAAGTCGCGCTCGAAGTGCCGCATCGGAGGAAAGCCGGCCGACGATCCTCAACCCGAAGATGCCGGGACCGGCGCGCGCCGGGAGCTCCTTCAAAGTGGTCGCTAAGTCACGCTCGGGGTGGCGGTATCGCAGCAAAAACGGGGCGATGATCCTCGGCCCGAGAATACCGGGAGCGGCGAGCGCCGAGAGCTCTCCGAAGCGGACATGGCCGGGCGCAGCTCGATCGAGGGACGGGAGGCGGCGCCCCGGCGGATCGGCGCCGGCGGCGGTAGAACCAGGGGCGGCCACAGAGCCGCACCGGCGGCCGACGCGAGCAAGGAGCGGAACGGGAGGCACGTCGACAGAGCCTTCGCGACAGGACCTCGGCGATCGCATCATGAGGACCACCGCGATCCGGGCGTCAGGAGACCTCCGCGATCCGGGCGTGATGAGACCTCCGCGATCCGGGCGTGATGAGACCACCGCGATCCGGGCGTCATGAGACCACACGATCCGGGCGTCATGTACCTCCGCGATCGGGGCACCATGAGGACCTTCGCGGTCGAGGCCGGCTGCCCCGGCATAGCGTCCCCCGCCAGGTACATCAAGCCTGGGTCCGCCGCCCCTTCCGGGAACAGCGGTTCACGAGCAGCGGACTCCCTCGGTTCAAGCCGGACGGCCCGGGGATCGGCGAAAGCCTGCTTCGCTCCGGCTGCGCCGACCGCCCGGGGCGGGCTCCCGGCAGTGCGCCGGGGGACCGGTCGCGGCGGCTGAGAGCTCGCGGTCGAGCCACAGGACGCGGGTGCGGTCACTCCGGCCGGGGCCGCTCCGCTCGCGCTCGGTTGCCGCCTGCCGAAGATCCTGGCCGGGCGCGGTCGCGGAGCCGCTGCGCGGCTACTAGGCCAGCGGATCGGTCTTGATCAGCGGCAGGCTCTCCCAGGTCTTGCCCGCGGCGACGATGCAGCTCAAGCCGTTCGGCGTGGTGCTGACCACGGTCCACGTGCCCTTTTCCTCCGACGCGTAGACCTGGAGCAGATTGCCGTTCGACTGCAGGCCGAAGGCGACCGGCGACTCGTCATACCTGCTGTTCAGCTGCTTGGCGATCTCGGTGGCGTTGTGGCACGGCATGTGCAGGGCAGCCGGCGGCATCTGTTGCGCACCGATCGGACTGGCGAGCGCTCCGCTCGCGAGCACGAGGCCGCTTAGGAAGAGGCGCAGACGACGCATCGCACGGATCTCCTCTCGATGAGCGCGGCCCGGCTGGTCCGCGTCGCCATTTGGCCCTCGAGAGGTTATCGTTTGGTTAATAAGGCGGCCTTTTTGTGATCATAAGTTGAAATGACCGCGGTCTGTGATCCGGATCGATCAGACCACGCGCGGCTCGGATCAGGTCAGGCCGAGGCGGCCGACCCCCGGCAGCTTGAGAGCAAGGCCCAGGGGGTCGACGCCGATCGTCAGACCGAGCAGGTTGATCTCGAGGCCTTCCGCGCGCCCGATCGAGAGCCCGAGCAGGCCCAGCACCGAGAGCTGGAAGCCGCTGCCGCTCGGGGTGCGCGCGAACAGGCCGCCATGGTCCAGATAGTCCTTGCCGACCGCGGTCGGCGGCATGTCGAGGCCGAGCTCGGGCACCTGCCGCCCGAGGTAGGCGACGAAGGTGTTGGAGTTCGGCCCCGGCCAGGTCCGGTACTCGTCGGGGTAGGGATAGCGCGCGATCGCCGCCTCGAGCCGGTCGATCAGCGCCTCGACCTCCGGTCCGCGCCGGTCGACCAGCAGCCGCGGCCGGCTGCCCGCCCAGTAGCCGTCGATCGTGCGCATGTTCCTGCGGATCGCGGGCGCGCCCCGGCCGACGCCCCAGCCGACCACCTCGTAGCGCTCGAAGAGGGGCGCCCGCGCCCGCTTCATGACGATCCAGCTGTGCACGGCGAAGATGCCCTTCCAGCCCCAGGCGCGCGCCGCGTAGACCTGGACCACGGGCTCGGGCGTGGTCGCCGGGTCGGGCGCGAGCCCCGCGCTGTCCCAGCGCGCCTGGCTCCAGTGCCTGGGCGAGCCGCCTTGGACCGCGCCGGCGCTCCAGACCAGGGGCGCGATCACCAGTGCCAGCAGGCCGCCAAACCAGAGCATGCTTCCCGACCTCATGTGACCTCCGGACGACGGTCGCCGCCCCGCGCCAGGGCGGCGGCCAGCTTCCCGCAGCTGCCGCGCCGGCGCAAGCCGGGCGGCTCAGCGCTGGTCGCTGACCAGGCCCAGCCGCTCGTGCCAGTCGCTGATCGCCTCGTCCGGATAGCCCGCGAACTGCTGGTCACGCGGCCCGATCGCCGGGACCACCCACGGCGCCTTGGAGCCGAGCATCAGATGGGTACGCTCGGGCGGAATCGGGAGGGCGGTGTCGATCGCCGAGGCGAACGGGTGCACGAGTTCCGGCCAGCGCGGGTCCCAGAGCCAGAGGCAGCTGGCGCACAGCCCGCAGAAATGGCGCTCGGCCGGGCTCACCTGAGGCTCGGCGTCCGGCGCCTCGCGGATACTGGCCTGATAGATCTTGACGTGCTCGCGGCCTTCGACCTCGAGGCTTGCGGACTCGCCGCCGAGATTGATGGCACAGCCGCCGCCGCCTGCGGTCTTGCGGCAGATCGAGCAGTAGCAGAGGTTGAACGGATACGGATGACGCGAGCGCAGCCGGAACGTTACCGCGCCGCAGTGGCATGACCCCTCGAGCAGCATCGCTGAACTCCTTTTGTGCGCGAACACCGCCAGCGCGGGTGGTCATTGGCGCCTGCGCGTGCTTGAACTGGCGCATCCGGCGGCCGAGACTAGACGGGACCGACGCAGGACCCGCCAGAGGTGCGCCGCCCGCAACCGGGAGCCGAACCATTCGATGACCGAGCCAGCACGACCGCCCAGGGTCGACCCGAGCCGGCCGAGGACGGAGGTGCCGGCGGGCGCCTGCGACACGCACGCGCACGTATTCGCGCGAGCCGGCGTCTATCCGTACGCGCCGCGCCGGCCTTACACGCCCGCACCGGAAACTGGACTCGCGGCTTACCGGCGGATGCTCGGCGCGATCGGTTTCGAGCGTGCGGTGCTGGTCCACTCGAACATCTACGGCCCGGACAATCGCGCGACCATCGACGCGCTCGCCGCAATGGCCGGCCGATTTCGCGGCATCGCGCTGGTTCGGCCGGAGATCGGCGACGACGCGCTGGCGG
>DATAOG010000191.1:0-4680 GCA_036265855.1 Geminicoccaceae bacterium
GCCAACAAGAGCGAGGGAACCGCGGCGGCGAGCTTCGCAAGCGAGGCCTGGTCGCTCGGGCTCGGCGCCCCGGTCCCGATCTCGGCTCAGAACGGCGAAGGTCTGGCGGATCTGGCGGCGGCGATCGAAGAGGCCGCCGGCGCCGCGGCCGAAGGCGACCAGGAGGCCCCGGGGGAGGCTCCGGAGCCGCCGCTCCGGCTGGTCGTCGCCGGCCGGCCGAACGTAGGCAAATCGTCGCTGATCAATCGTCTGATCGAGGACGAGCGCCTGCTGACCGGGCCGGAGCCGGGGCTGACCCGGGACGCGGTCGCGATCGCCTGGCAGTGGCGGGGGCGGAAGTTCGAGCTGGTCGATACCGCCGGGCTGCGGCGCCGGGCCCGGATCGAGCCGGGCGGGCTCGAGCAGCTCTCGAGCCGCGCGGCGCTCGCGGCGCTGCGGCGCGCCGAAGTCATCCTGCTCCTGGTCGACGGCAGCGCGCCGCTCGAGAGGCAGGACCTCGCGATCGCCAATCGCGCGATCGAGGCCGGCCGGGCCCTGGTGATCGCGGCCAACAAATGGGACCTCGTGCCCGATCCCGCGGCGGCGCTCGCCGACCTTCGCGAGCGGGTCGAGACCCGCCTGCCGCAGATCAAAGGCGTGAGCTTCCTGCCGATCTCGGCTCTGACCGGCAAGGGTCTGGACCGCCTGCTGCCGGCAGTGGTCAAGGCCCGCGACCGGTGGGCAAAGCGGGTGCCGACCGCCGCGCTCAATCGTTGGCTGGAGGGAGCGCTCGCCGCGCACGCGCCGCCGATGGCCAAGGGCCGCCGGGTCAAGATCCGCTATGTGACGCAGGCCAGCACGCGACCGCCGACCTTCGTCCTGTTCGTGAGCCAGGCGAACGCGCTTTCCGACTCCTACCTTCGCTATCTCGCCCACGGCCTTCGCGAGACCTTCGATCTGGCCGGGGCACCGCTCCGGCTGGTGCCGCGCACGGGCGACAATCCCTACGTCTGAATCGACGCTGGCATGCCCCCTGAAATCGGTCGCCGAGCCGGCTATCGGTCCGCGCGGGCCTGGATCAGCTCGCCGTGGCGGTCGCAGTCGGGCGCGGCGAGCGCGAGGAACGGCTCGACCGCGGTCTCGGGGGCAGGCTGCGTGTCCGGGTCCTCGCCGGGATAGGCGCGGGCGCGCAGGCGCGTGCGCATGGGCCCGGGGTCGACCAGATTGACCCGGACGCGCGTGCGGCGGAGCTCGGCCGCATAGCTCAGCGCGATCGCCTCGAGCGCCGCCTTGCTGGCCGCATAGGCGCCCCAGTAGGGCCGCGTCCCGCGCGCCTGGCTGCAGGTGACGAAGATCGCCCGGCCGGCGGGCGCGGCGCGCAGCAGCGGATCGAGCGAGCGGATCAGGCGGTAGTTGGCGCCCGCGTTCAGCGCCAACGCCTGCTCGAACACCTTGGGCTCGAGATGGCCGAGCGGCGACAGCGTGCCGAGCTCGGCGGCGTTGCCGATCAGCACGTCCAGCCGGCCGTAGCGCTCGGCGAGCACGCCGCCCAGCCGGTCGATCGCTTCGCTCTGCAGGAGATCCTGCGGCACCAGGGTCGCCCGGCCGCCGCGGGCGCGCACCCGGTCGTCCACTTCCTCGAGCGCGCCGGGCGTGCGCCCGATCAGGACGAGCTGCGTGCCTTCGGCGGCGAACGCCTCGGCGAGCGCCGCGCCCAGCCCGCGGCTGGCGCCGGTGATCAGGACGGTGCGCGGAGGCGAAGCCGGGCGCTCAGGCATCCTCGAGCATCAGCGACAGCTGGTCGCGCGCGCTGCCCTCGCCGACGTCCTCGAGCAGGGTCGGATAGTCGCCGCTGAAACAGGCATCGCAATAGTGCGGCTGCACCGGATCGCGCCGCCGCCCGCCGACCGCGCGGTAGAGGCCATCTATCGACAGAAAGCCCAAGCTATCGACGCCGATGATCCGCGCCATGGCCTCGAGATCGTTCTGGGCGGCCAGCAGCTCGGCCCGATCGGGCGTGTCGACGCCGTAGAAGCAGGAATGGGTGGTCGGCGGGCTCGCGACCCGCATGTGCACCTCGGTGGCGCCGGCCTGGCGGACCATGGCGACGATCTTGGTCGAGGTCGTGCCGCGCACGATCGAGTCGTCGACCAGCACCACCCGCTTGTCCGCGACCGTGGCGCGATTGGCGTTGTGCTTGAGCTTGACGCCCAGATGCCGGATCCGGTCCGAAGGCTCGATGAAGGTCCGGCCGACATAGTGGTTCCGGATCAGGCCGAGCTCGAACGGCAGCCCGGCGGCCTGGGCATAGCCGATCGCGGCCGGCACGCCGGAATCCGGCACCGGGATCACGACGTCGGCGGGTGCCGGGTGCTCCATGGCGAGCTCGGCGCCGATCCGCTTGCGCGTCTCGTAGACGCTCTGGCCCTCGACCGCGCTGTCCGGGCGCGCGAAATAGACGTACTCGAAAATGCAGAAGCGCTTGCTCGGCCGCGGGAACGGCGTGATGCTCTCGATCCCGGCGGCGGTCGCGGTCACGACCTCGCCGGGCGCCACGTCCCGCACGAACCGGGCACCCATGATGTCGAGCGCGCAGGTCTCGGACGCGAACACCGGGGCGTCGTCGAGCTCGCCCAGCACGAGCGGCCGGACGCCCAAGGGGTCGCGCACGCCGTAGAGCGCGTCGCCCGAGAGCGCCACCAGGGCGTAGGCGCCATCGACCTCGGCCAGCGCGTCGATCAGGCGCTCGACCACGGTCGGCTGGCGCGAGCGCGCGATCAGATGGATGATCACCTCGGTGTCCGAGGTCGACTGGAACAGGCAGCCCCGGTCGACCAGCTCGCGCCGGAGCGTCAGCGCGTTGGTGAGGTTGCCGTTGTGGCCGAGCGCCAGCCCGCCGAAGGCGAAGTCGGCGAACAGCGGCTGGACGTTGCGCAGCAGCGGCGCCCCCTGGGTGGAATAGCGGACGTGGCCGATCGCGGCCGCGCCGGGCAGCGCGCCGATCACCGCCTCGCTGCTGAACTGGTCGCCGACCAGGCCGAGCGCGCGGTGGCTGTGGAACAGGCGACCATCGAAGCTGACGACGCCGGCCGCCTCCTGGCCGCGGTGCTGGAGGGCATGGAGCCCGAGAACCGTGTGGGCCGCGGCGGCCTCGTGGCCGAAGATGCCGAACACGCCGCACTCCTCGCGCAGCTTGTCGTCGACTGCCGACCCGGGTGGTCGGTTCATTGCCTGGCCAGCTCGCGCGCGGTGCGGCCGAGCTGCTCGGTGCGTCGACGGGCGAGCTCGGCGGCGGCCTTGCCGTTGCGGGCGAGATTCTCGGGCACGAAGCGCTCCAGCAGCCCGGCACCTTGCTTGACATAGGGCAGCACGAGCGCATGGCTGAGCCAGGACGGCTGCTGGTCCGGCGTCAACACCAGAGACAGCCCGAGATAGACGCCACACACGATCAGCGCGCCCCGCGCGGCGCCGAACGCCGCGCCTGCGAGCCGGTCGACGACCGCGACCGGGCCGCCGGGCAGACGATCGGCGAGCGCCGCGGCGAGCAGCTTGAAGCCGATCAGGGGCACGATGAACACGACGCAGAACGCCGCGATGTCGGCGAGCCAGGCGGTCTCGATGGTCTTGCGGGCCAGCTCGCGGACGTCGGCGAAGGCGTACCAGGCGACCAGGCCCGCGCCGATCCAGCAGGCGATCGCGAGCGCCTCGCGGGTCGCCCCGCGGGCCAGCGATATCAGCACCGAGACCCCGATCACCAGCAACACGGCGATGTCGAAGAGGGTCGGATGCAGATTCGCCATGGGGTCAGTCGCGGCCGTGGCCGGCGATCGACAGCAGCGCCGGGTCGCCGCCGGCCAGAAGGTCGATCAACTCGCAAACCCGCCTCAGCATCGACAACCTGAGTCCCGGCGCCGCGCCCGGCAACCGCCCGGGCTCGGCGCCGGCAGCCGGCAGAATGGCGTGCTCGAAGCCCAGTTTCGAGGCCTCCCGCAAGCGCGCCTCGGGCTGGCTCACCGCCCTCACCTCGCCGGCCAGCCCGACCTCGCCGAACACCACGGCGGAGGCTGGCACCGGTCGATCGAGCAACGAGGACACCAGGGCTGCAGCTATCGCGAGGTCCGCCGCCGGCTCGCCGATCCGGAGCCCGCCGGCGACGTTCAGATAGACGTCGCGCGCGCCGATGGCAAGGCCGCAGCGCGCCTCCAGCACAGCGAGCAGCATCGCAAGGCGGGCGCCGTCCCAGCCGACCACGGTCCGCCTCGGCAGGCCGAGCGCGCTCGGCCCGACCAGGGCCTGGACCTCGACCAGCAGCGGCCTCGAGCCCTCCATGCCCGCGAACACCACGGCGCCGGCGACGCCGGCCTCGCGCTCGGCCAGGAACAGCGCCGACGGGTTCGGCACTTCGAGCAGGCCGCGCTCGGCCATCTCGAACACGCCGATCTCGTTGGCGGCGCCGAAGCGGTTCTTGACCGCCCTGAGGATCCGGAACTGGTGGCCGCGGTCGCCCTCGAAGTAGAGCACCGCGTCGACCATGTGCTCGAGCACGCGGGGGCCCGCGATCTGGCCGTCCTTGGTGACGTGGCCGACCAGGAACAGCGCCGTCCCGCGCCGCTTGGCGAAGCGGATCAGCTCGTGCGCGCTGGTCCGCAGCTGGGTCACCGTGCCGGGCGCGGACTCGACCATGTCGGTCCACATGGTCTG
>DATAOG010000192.1:0-2056 GCA_036265855.1 Geminicoccaceae bacterium
AGCCAGGCGCAGGCGAGCCGGCGCGGCGACCAGCTGAGGACGGAAGACGCCGAGATCGCCCGGCTCGAGGGGCTCATCGAGAACGCTCACAGCGAGCGCGCGACGCAGGCAACGGCGCTGCGCGATGCCACCGCCGCCGGCGAGCGCCTTCGCCAGCAGCTCGCGGCGGCGGAACGGCAGCTGACCGCGCGCCAGGCGGAGATGGAGCAGCTTTCCACCCGCCTGCTGTCGACCGGCGCCGAGCGCGACCAGCTGCGCGCCGCGGCCGGTCAGGTGGACGAGCTTCGCCGTCAGCTGGCCGCGGCTCAGACCGAGCTCGGCAAGAGTCAGGCGCTGGCTGCGCAGCGTGCGGGCGAGCTCTCAGCCAAGGCGGCCGAGGTCGCGCGCCTGAGCCAGCTGGTCGAGACCGCTAGCACCGAACGGGCGACCCAGGAGGCGAAGGTACGGAAGGCGAGCGCCGACGCCACGGGCCTGCAGCAGCAGCTCGCGGAGGCGAAGGCCCAGCTGAGCGACCGCGAGCGCCTGGCGGCGGGGCGTGCGGACCAGCTGGCGAGCGGACAGGCCGAGATTGCCCGGCTCAATCAGCTTCTCGACACGGCGCGGGCCGAGCAGGCCAAGCAGGAGACCGCGGCCCGCGAGGCGAGCGCGGATGCCGCGCGCCTGCAGCAGCAGCTCGCGGCAGCGGAGCATCAGCTCGCGGATGCCCACGTCGACAGCCTGCGGGAACTCAAGCAGGCGCAGAACGGCGAGATCCTGCGGCTCCTCGCGGTGCTCGGTGCCGCCGAGGCGCAACTGCGCGGCAAGGAGCAGACCGTCCGCGATCTCGGCGCCAAGGTCGCGATGACCGCCGAGATGACCCAGCTCAGCGAGTTCCGCTCCCAGTTCTTCAGCAGGCTGCATGCAGTTCTGGAGCAGCGCGAGGACGTGCAGATCGTCGGCGACAGCTTCGTGCTCCCAGCCGAGATCCTGTTCGAATCGGGCTCAGCCGAACTCGGACCGAGCGGCAAGGCCCAGCTGCACAAGGTCGCGCAGGCGCTCCGCGACATCGGCTCGCAGATCCCGCCCGACCTCGACTGGGTGCTGCGGATCGATGGCCACACCGACAAGCTGCCGATCAAGACGGCTCAATTCGATTCCAACTGGGATCTCGCGGCGGCGCGGGCGATCTCGGTGGTGAAGTTCCTGTTGTCCGATGGCATCAGGCCGGAGTGGCTTTCGGCCAACGCCTTCGGCCAGTTCCATCCGCTCGACAGCGCCGACGACGCGTCAGCCTTCCGCCGGAATCGGCGTATTGAGCTGAGACTGACGCAACGCTGAACAAGTGCACATTGGTCAACGGCGGGCGGACTGAGGCAAGCTCACGATCGCGCCGTTCGACGCTGCGTTGAATGCATCGGTTTTCTGGATCAACGTCTCACTTTTCTGTCACGCTTTCCGGCCGCTTCCGCTGCGATCGAGCAGCAGAATCCGCTTGCAATCGCGATCGCCTCCCTCGCGGCCCTGGCTGGACCACGTGCCCGCCAGTATCGATCCAACCAGGGTGTATCCTCTTTCGGAGATGGTGCAGCTCAAGATGCGCCAGCGCAAGAGACCGGCGCATCAGGCCCCGGCCATCCCGGCCGCCGCGTCCAGACGGCCGATGTCGCCCGCGAGGCGCAGCGCCGCCGCGGCCCAGCCAGCCGGGCCGGCCAGCACCAGCGTCCCGCTCTGCACGAGATCGATCGCCAGCACCGCCACCGCCAGGGCGACCTCGAGATGCTGACAGAGGCTCCGCACCTCGGCGACAAAGGACGCCACCTCGTCGGCGCCGACATCGGGCGCCGCGAGCAGGATCACGTCGCCGTCCGGCGTCCAATGGGCGGCGAGCCGCGCCGAGCCCAGCGGCTCGCCCAGCAGCACCTCGCGAAAGGCCGCGCGCGCCTCGGCTAGACGGTCGTGCGCCCAGCGCGCGGCACCGACCACGCGGCCAAGCGCCATGTCCGACGGCTCGGTCGCAGTCGCGGCCTCCGCCAGCAGCGCGTCCAGCGCCGGCCCGGTCAAGCCGGCGAGCCGCGGG